>CAZDDH010000069.1:0-36844 GCA_964504165.1 uncultured Rickettsiales bacterium
CGAGCCATTCTTCGTGGTGGCCACCCAGAACCCGCTGGAGATGGAAGGCTCCTACCCGCTGCCGGAGGCGCAGCTGGACCGTTTCTTGATGAAGCTCAAGGTGGAGTTCCCCGATGGCGGTGAGATGAAGACGATCCTGGATCGCACCACGTCCACCGAGCGGCCCCAGGCACGCGCGGTCGTGGACGGGGCGACCATCTTGGCCATGCGCGAGCTGGTGCGGTCCGTCCCGGTGGCGCCGGTGGTCCAGGACTATGCCATCCGGCTGGTGCTGGCGACCCATCCGGAGAAGCCTGAGGCCCCGGACGTAACCCGCCGTTACGTGCGGTTCGGCGCCAGCCCCCGTGGCGCCCAGTCGCTGCTGCTGGTGGGCAAGATCACCGCCTTGCTCGATGGCCGCTTCAACGTCAGCGCCGAAGACGTGCGCAACGTGGCCAAGCCCTGTCTGCGCCACCGCCTGATCCTCAACTTCGAGGGCGAGGCGGAGCGTATCGACACCGACACGATCATCGACGAGATCCTCACCCAGCTACCGGAGGCGTGAGGCGCCGTTGCCCGATGACAGCCCACTGAGCCCGGAGTTTTTGCGCAAACTCGAGTATCTGCGTGTCATTTCACGGCACCAGCACACGGGCCGCTTTGCCGCCCTGACGCGGTCCAAGAAGTTGGGCTCGGGCATCGATTTCGCCGACCACAGGCCCTACGCCCCGGGCGACGATTTCAAGGACATCGACTGGAACCTGTTCGGCCGCCTGGACCGCTTCATGATCCGGCTGGCCGAGGAGGACACGGAGCTCAACCTCTACCTGCTGGTGGATGTGAGCCCCTCCATGGAGTTCGGCGGCACGACCAAGGCCGAGTACGCCTGCATGGTGGCGTCGGCACTGGCGTACGTGGGCCTGGCCCACCTGGACCGGGTGCACATCTACCCCTTCGCCGACAACCTGCTCCCGCCGCTCCACCCGCCGCGCAACAAGGCGCACGTGGTCAACATCTTCCGCTATCTGACGGAGCTCAAGGGCCAAGGCGAGAGCGACCTCAAGCGCGCCGCCATGGGATTCGCCGGCGTGGCGCGCACGCGGGGTGTGGTCGTGGTGCTGAGCGATTTCCTGATGAACGACGGATGGCGGGACGCGGTGGACATGCTGCGTGCCGCCCGCTTCGACCTGGCCCTGGTTCATCTGAGCAGCCCGGAGGAGATCACACCGGACCTGCGGGGAGAATGGTTGCTCCGGGATGCGGAGAGCGGACGCAACCTGCGGGTCCGGCTGACGCCAACGCTGGTCAAGAAGTACCGCCAGGCATTCATGCAGCACGGCAAGGACCTGGCCGCCTATTGCCGCCGCTTTAACCTGTTTTATGCCCACGCACGTACGGACAGCCCCTTCGAGGAGCTGGTGCTCAAGACGATGCGTACGGGCAGGTTGCTGGGGTAGACGATCGTGGAGTGGACCGGGATAGCACCGCAGACGCTGGGTATCGCGGCCCTGATCGGCGCCGCGATCTTGCTGCTGCTGTTCTTCCTGCGGCCCCGGCCCCAGGTGCTGGCGGTGGCGTCGCACGTGTTGTGGAAGCAGGTGGTTCCCAAGCGGATGAATCCCCTGCTCAAGGAGATCATCGCCCTGCTGCTGCAGCTGCTGATCCTGGCCGCCGTCGTGTGCGCGCTGGGCATGCCTCAGCGGATGGACGAGGAGATCCCGGTCGTGGACGAGGCCGGCGTCGTGCGGCCACGGGACCGGGTGATGGTGGTGGACCTGTCCGCGTCGATGGGGGCCGTCGAGGGGGATGGGACACGGCTCGATGGCGTGCGCACGCGCCTGCAACGCATGATGGACGATCTGGCCGAAGGGGAGCGGATGGCCATCGTGCACGCCGCCCAGACCGCCACGGTGGCCGTCCCGCTGACAGCGGATCCCGCCCGGCTGGGGCTGGCCATCCGATCGCTGCGCGTCTTGCCCGGGCGCGCCGATCTGGACGAGGCAATGGCGATGGCGGCCTTGCTGGTCGCCGGCGCCGACGGTCCCGCGGAGATCCGCGTCTTTGCCGACCAGCCGGTGGCGGCGCCAGCCCTCAACGAGGACACAGCGCTGGTCGTGGAGCCGGTGGGGACCGCGTTGCCGAACGTGGCGGTCACCGCATTCGACGTGCGGGCCACGGAGGGGCTGCCGGCCCAGATGGAGGCCTTCGTCGAGGTCACCAACTTTGCGGCCTTTGCCGCCACGGTCACCGTCAGCATCGAGACCCCTACCCGGATCCTGGGCCACGCCAGCTACGACCTGCCGCCCGGAGAGCGGTTCGAACGCATCTACCGGTTCTTCCCCCCGGACGAGGACCAGGTGGAGGTGGTACTCAAGGACACGGCCTTCCATACGGACGAGGGGCCGGTGGACGCCGTCGATGCACTGACCACGGACGATACGGCCTGCGCCTACCTGCCGGGGCTGCGACCGGCGCGGGTCCTGCTGGTGAGCCGGGGTAATCAGTACCTGGAGATGGTCCTCAAGCTGGTGCCCGATCTGAAGCTGGAGATCGTCTCGCCGGACAACTACAAGCGCGGGGCCGTGGCATCCGGGCGGTACGACGTCGTGTTCTACGACTCGTTCGTGCCGGAGAATCCGCCGAAGGTGAACAGCTTCTTCATCAATCCGCGGGTCGCCGTGGCCGGGTTCTCGCTGGTGCGGCGGGTGGAGGCCCCCCCCACCACCGACTGGAACCTGGGGCACCCGCTGTTCGCCAACCTGGTGTTGCGGGATCTCAACGTGGCGGTCAGCGGCCAGTTCGAACAGGGCCCCAATGACGTGCGCCTGATCGGCACGCCCACGGGGCCCATCGCCCTGGCTCGGGAATCCGGCGGGGTCAAACAGATCGTCTTCGGGTTCGATTTTGCGGACAGCGACCTGCCGTTGCGGGTCGCGTTCCCCCAGCTGATCTTCAACACGGTGCTGTGGGCCCGGGAGGGGCGCGCGGTCTCGCCGCCCGCCGGCCCGCAGCTGCTGGCGCGCGACGCGGTCTGGCTGGAGCCATCACCGGGTGTGGAAGGCCTGGCCCTGGCGGTGCCGCAGGACGAGGAGTCCACGGAGCCGGCGCGCCGGGTCAAGACCGTCCCCGGCGGAGATGGGCCTGTGCGAATCTACCCGTCGCGGACGGGGTTCCTCGAGATCCTCGGGACCGACTCGGACGGGCCGGTGGCCGTGAGCATGCTGGACCCCATCGAATCGGATCTGCGGATGACCCCGGCTCCTGACAAGCCTGCGGCCCTGCCGACCATGCCCCCGGTGGACGAAGGGGAGCAGCAGGCTTGGTGGCCGCCTTGGGTCTGGCTCGGATTGGCGGCGCTTCTATTGATGCTCGGTGAATTTGCACTCGTGAATCGGTGAACGGATGTTTGGTCTCGATCTCAGCGTGTATCAGCTCGATCGCCCCCTGATGGTGTGGGTGGCGGTGCTGGTCGTGCTGTTCCTGCTGTTGCGGGAGCGGGGCCTGGTCGGCTGGCCGCGGGCTCGCCTGTTCGCCGCCTCGCTGACCCGCGGCGCCGCATTCTTGATCCTCGTGCTGGCCCTGGCCGGCCCCCACCGCTTCGACGAGCAGCCGGACCTGAGTCTGGTCTTCGTCATGGACGCCAGCGGATCCTCCAGCGGCGGGCGGCTGGAGAGCGCCGTGACTTCGCTGGAGGAGTGGTGGAAGCAGCGTGGGGATGTCCCCGCCAGCGTGGTCTGTGCCGGGGAAGAGCTGGCCCTGTTCGACTCCCCCACCGAGCTGCGGCGGGCGGTTCCAGCGGTCCACGAACATACGCCATCGGACCTGGGCCCGGCCCTGGAGATCGCGCTGGAAGCCTTCGAACCGACCTCGTCCAAGGCCCTCATCCTGTTCAGCGATGGCGCCGTCACCAGCGGGCAGACGGAGCGGGCCGCGTCCGTCGCGTCCATCCGCGGGGTGCGCATCTTCCCCGTGCCCCCGGACGAGGGCAAGCTCACCGCCGCGGCCCGGGAGCTGGCGCTGGGAGACGCCACGGTGCTGGAGGGGGACCGCATCGAGCTGGAGCTGGTCGTGGATACCAACTCGGCCGCCAGCGGCGCCGTGATCCTGGAAGATACGGCCGGGCGCGAACTGGACCGCCGCGACGGCGTCATCCTCGAGGAAGGGGAGACCCGCATACCGCTGTCCTTCGTGGCCACGGAACGTGGCGTGAGGCAGCTCCGTGCCCGGCTGGAGGTCGAGGGCGATCTGTTCGACAGTAACGACGTGGCCTTCGGAGCCATCGACGTGGTGGGGACCCCCGAGGTGCTGGTGGCCGGCGATCGGGAACAGGCCCGTTCCTTCGGGCGGCTGCTGACATCGATGACGCCGTCACTGACCTACCGCACCACCACGGTGGAGCTGCCCGATTCCCTGGAGAACGTGGACCTACTGGTGTGGATCGACCCACCGTTCAAGGACATCCCCGAGGCCCGCGGGGCCCAGATCCGTCGCTTCGTCCGTCAGGGCGGGCGATTGATCGTCATCGGGGGCCCCCGCGGGTTGGAGCTGGAAGATGAAGGTCAGGAGGACCTCAAGGAGCTGTTGCCGGTTCACTTCCCCAAGACCGAGCGCAAGGAGCCGGCGCCGCTGGTCGTGTTGTACGTGGTGGACCAGTCCGACTCCATGGGCCGGGCCGCCAAGTTCGAGATCGCGCTGACGGCCGTGGCCGAGTCCATCAGCATGCTGGACCCGGAGAGCCGGGTCGGGGTCATCACCTTCAGCGACCTGCCCCGCTGGGTGGTGCCCATCACCGAGGCCGCCCAGATCGAGACCATCAAGGGCAAGCTCAGCGAGCTGGACGTGTACGGCGGGACATCGGTCTACCCGGCGCTTCAGTTGGGGTACGAGGCACTCATCGAGGAGGAGGCCAAGCTCAAGCACGTCATCCTGCTCAGCGACGGCCGCTCCGTGTCCACGCTGCGTGCGGACGGTGAGGTCGTGCACAATATCGCGCGCCGCAAGTTCACCCTGTCCAGCGTCGCCATCGGTCGGGAGGCGGACCAGGACGAACTGCGAGCCGTGGCAGATATCGGCGAGGGGCGCTTCTACTACACGGATGATTTCTCGACGATTCCGCAGATCCTGCTGGACGAGACCCTCACCGTCGTGCGCAGCAACAAGATCGACGCCAACATCGAGGTCCACGCCGTGGAGGACAGCCGGTACATCGGCGGCAAGCCGCCCAAGGGCATCGATCCGGAGATGATTCCGGACCTGGCCGGGTACGTACGCGGCATGCAGAAGACCACAAGCGAGCTGGCGCTGGCCACGGAGCGGGGCGAGCCGCTGCTGCTGGGCTGGCGGCATGGTCGAGGGACCGTGACCCTGTTCACCTCCGATTTCGAGGGCGACTGGAGCCAGGAGTGGAAGGAGTGGAAGGACCGCTCCAAGCTCTGGCACGCGGTAATCAAGGAGACCCTCTCTCCCCTGCCGCCCCCCGAGGTGGAGCTGGATGCCCGGATCGTGGATGGCGAACTCCGGCTGCGTTACTCGATCCTGGATTCCCTCCGTAATCCCCGCAACAACCTGCTGGTGGAAGGGCAGATAACGCGCCCGGACGGTGAGCAACTCGGGGTGTCGCTCCAGCCCACCGGGCCGGGCCGCTATGGAGCGACGCTGCCGGGTGCGCTGGAGGGTGGCTACCTGGCATCGGTGGCCGCCGTGAACCGTCGCGCCGGTTCCGTGGATGCCTCGGGCGGGGTGATCCCCGGCGGCACGGTGCGGGCTTCTGCCGGCAGCACCTCGTCCGCCGAGAGCCGGGCGGGGACGCTGAACCTGGCGTTGTTGCAGCGTCTGGCCAGCGAGACCGGCGGCCGGATGGATCCGGAGTTCGCACAGGTGCTCGAGGAGGGCGTGGATACGCGCCAGGTGCGGGTGGACAGCTGGTTGCCGCTGCTATGGGCTGCGCTGGTGCTGTTCTTCGTCGATCTGGCCATCCGCCGGCTGCGAGTTCCCCGTTTTGGATCCAGGAGCTGAGCCTCCATCGGTGACCGGCCGAAATCAGGCCGTTTCCAGGATTGCCTTCCAGGATTAAGTGACTAGAGTATGGAGCCATGTCGGCCCCCTACACGTGCAGGACTGCTCGATGAACGGAACCTATCTGCGGCTATCGGTGACGGACCGCTGCAACCTGCGGTGCTTCTACTGCATGCCGGACGAAGGTATCCGTCCGTCACCCCGCGACCAGATCCTCTCCTTCGAGGACACCCTACAGCTGGTACGAGCTCTGGACCGGGAGACGGCGCTGACCAAGATCCGGCTCACCGGCGGTGAGCCGCTGGTGCGCAAGGGGGTCGTGGAATTCGTGGGCATGCTGGCCCGGGCCTTCCCGGCCGCCGAGCTGTGCATGACGACGAACGGGCTGCTGTTGGAGCGGCACGCCCGGGACCTCGCTGAGGCTGGGCTGCGGCGGATCAACGTCAGCCTGGACACCCTGGTGCCGCAGCGGTTCCGGGAGCTCACCCGGGGTGGGGAACTGGGCAAGGTGCTGGCGGGGATCCGGGCGGCGCGAGCGGTGGGGCTGGCGCCCATCCGCATCAACCGGGTAGCCCTCGAAGGGCTCAACGACGACGAGATCCTGCCCTTCGTGCATTTCGCCCTCGACGAGGAGGTGGAGGTCCGCTTCCTGGAGCTGATGGACATCGGCGAGGCCCGAGGCCTCTCCCATCAGTTCTTCCTCTCCGGGGAGTCCATCCTGCGTCCCATCGCCGAACAGTATTCCGTGCGAGAGTTGCATCCCGAGGGTACGGCGGTCCCCTACGAAGTCAGCGACGGCGAACGTACGGCCCGCATCGGGCTGATCAATCCCGTCTCCAACCCGTTTTGCTCGCGTTGCAACCGCCTGCGGCTGGATACCCGGGGGCAGCTGTTCAGCTGCCTGCACTCGGAGCACAGCGTGGACCTGGCGTCCTGCCTGCGCTCGACCGATCCCCGCGATCGCCTGCGCCGGACCATCCGTGAGGCCGTCTGCGCCAAGGCGCCCCCCCGCGGCGCGAACCGGATTAGCCCGATGAGCAGCATCGGAGGTTGATGTGATCCCAGTCCAGCAAGCGATGCAGCAGATCCTGGACGCCTGTCCCCGGTTGGGTGTAGAGACGGTGCCGCTGGAGCAATCCATCGGCCGTGTCCTGCGCCAGGACGTGGTGTCTCCCAACGATTTCCCCCCATTCCACCGGGTGATGATGGACGGCTATGCCGTGCGGGTAGAGGACCTGCAGGACACGCAGATCTTGCCTTGCAAGGGGGAGGCGGCAGCAGGATCCACCGGCGTGCCGGCGTTGACTCCGGGCTGCTGTGTCCAGGTGATGACCGGCGCACCGCTGCCGGAGGGTGCGGACGCGGTGGTGATGGTGGAGGAGACCGAGGAGACCGAGGGCGGTATCCGGTTCGGCGAGCCGGTGCGAGCGGGGCAGCACTTCGCGGTGCGGGGAGAAGAGGCCAAGGAGGGGGCCGTGCTGCTACGGGACGGGGATGTGATCACGCCCGTCAGCGTGGCCACCATCGCCTCGGCCGGGCTGTCGCAGGTGGCGGTCAGCCGGCGGCCGTCCCTGGCCATCGTCAGCACCGGGGACGAGCTGGTGCCGCTGGATCAGGAGCCCGGCCCCAGCCAGATCCGGGACACCAACTCCTGGTCGCTGACGGCCCAGGCCCTGGCCGACGGCCTGGTGGACGTGGTCCGGCTGCACGCCCTCGACAACCAATCCCACCTCACCGAGATCCTCGGCGAGGCCATGCAACGGGACGTGGTGATCATCTCCGGCGGCGTCTCGGCCGGGAAGTACGACCTGGTGCCCGGGGTGCTGGCCGAGCTGGGGGTGGAACAGCAGTTCCACCGGGTGTTCCAGAAGCCGGGCAAGCCGCTGTGGTTCGGGACGCGGGGCGGCACCCTGGTCTTCGGAGCGCCGGGCAATCCCCTGGCCACGGTGGTGACCTTCCGCATGTATGTGCGGGCTGCCATCGCGCAGATGATGGGCCGGCCCACCGGGGACGTGGCCCTCACCGGGCGTCTCTCCCGGGACGTGACCTATCGCGCCAAGCGGGATGTGTTCGTGTTCGTACGGGTATCCCTGGAGCAGGGAGTGCTGAAGGTGGTCCCGCTGCCGGGCAAGGGCTCCGCCGATGTCTTCGCGCCGGCGCCGGCCAACGCACTCATCGCGTTCCCGGCCGGGACCCACGAGCTGCACGAGGGCGACCAGGTCCAGCTGCGGATGCTGGGCGGCGACGCGGGGAGGCTGTGATGGCGGAACTGACGCACGTGGACGAGGGGGGACGGGCGCGCATGGTGGACGTCTCGGACAAGGAGCCCACAGCCCGCCGGGCGCGGGCCCAGGCGACGGTCATCACCCGGCCGGATGTCATCGCCAAGATCCGCGCCGGGAGCGTGGCCAAGGGGCCGGTGCTCGAGACGGCGCGCATCGCCGGTATCCAGGGAGCCAAGCGCACCGCCGAGCTGATCCCCCTGTGCCATCCACTGCCCCTGGACGTGGTGGACGTACGCTGCGAGCTCGGGGACGACCGGGTGGTCATCGAGGCCGAGGCCCGCTGCTTCGGCCGCACCGGGGTGGAGATGGAGGCCATCACCGCCGCGTCCGTGGCTGCGCTGACCGTCTACGACATGTGCAAGGCGGCGGACCGGGCGATGACCATCACCGGCGTGCAGCTGCTGGAAAAGTCCGGCGGCCGCAGCGGCCATTACGTCAAGGAGAGGTGAGATGGAGGGGGTCATCACCGGGATCTGCGTCTCCGAGACCAAGGGCACGGTCAAGCTCGCCGTGGACAGCTGCGAGGTGAGCGCCGAGCACGGCATCGAGGGGGACGCCCACGCCGGGCCGGGCCACCGCCAGCTGAGCTTCCTGGCCGGCGAGAGCATCGACGAGGTCCGCGACCAGCTGCCGGATCTGGAGCCCGGCGCCTTTGGCGAGAACTTCATCACCGAGGGCATCGACTGGGAGGCCATCGAGATCGGCCAGCGGCTGCGCATCGGCGACGAGGTCATCGTGCAGGTGACCCAGCGGGGCAAGGAGTGCCACACCCGCTGCGCCATCTACTACAAGACCGGGGACTGCATCATGCCGCGGGAGGGCATGTTCGCCATCGCCCGCTGTGGCGGCACGATCCACGAGGGGGATCCCATCGTCAGCGAACCGGAGCTGGATCGCATGCGCTATGCGGTGATCACCGTCTCGGATCGATCGTCGGCGGGGGAACGGGAAGATCTCTCCGGCCCGGTGCTAGGCCAGGTGGTCGAGGCGGCCGTACCGGCATTGAGGGTGGCCTATCACGTGGTCCCGGACGACCGCGACCAGATCGCCGAAACCCTGTGCGAGCTCTGTGACCAGCAGGTGGTGGACGTGGTCTTCACCACCGGCGGCACCGGCCTGGCCCCCCGGGACGTCACTCCGGAGGCCACCGAGGAGGTCATCGACCGGGCCATCCCCGGGATGGCGGAGGCCATGCGCGCCGAGGGGCTACGCCACACCCCCCACGCCATGCTCTCCCGGGCCATCTGCGGCCAGCGGGGGCGCACGATCATCATCAACCTCTCCGGCAGCCCCAAGGCGGTCACCGAGCAACTGGGGGTGCTGTTACCTGCATTGTCCCACGCAGTTGCAGTCGTCAGCGGTGTGCCGCAGGATTGCGCCCGCCTGTAGCCCGGAAGGGCGCTTCGAGGTGAGGTCATGTTCAAAGCCCGTCGAATCCCGTTCCTGATCGTCTGTGGTGTCCTGCTGTGGAGCTGGGGGTGTAAGGGGGAGGTGGAGCACCTGCGGCTGGCCACCACCACCTCCACGGAGAACTCCGGCCTGCTGGCCGAGCTGCTGCCCGCCTTCGAGGCGCATTGCGGCTGCAAGGTCGATGTCATCGCCGTCGGCACCGGCCAGGCCCTCAAGCTGGGCTCGGGGGGGGACGTGGACGTGGTGATGGTGCACGCGCCGGAGCTGGAGCTGGAGTTCGTCGCCGAAGGCCACGGCGTCGATCGACGCACGTTCATGCAAAACGACTTCGTCATCGTCGGCCCTTCGGACGATCCGGCCGGATTGCGCCAGGCCAAGGACGTGGCGTCGGCCCTGGCCACGCTGGTCGAGCAGGGGGGCACCTTCATCTCCCGCGGCGACCAGTCGGGCACCCACCACCGGGAGCTGGGGCTGTGGGAGTTGGCCGGCCTCGAGCCGGGGGGGGACCGCTATCTGGACGCCGGCCAGGGCATGGGGGCTGTGCTGACGATGGCCGGGGACAAGCGGGCCTACACCCTCACCGATCGGAGCACCTACCTGGCCTACCAGCGTGACGTGGGGTTGGAGGTGCTGGTGGAGGGGGAACCCCCGCTGCTCAATCCTTACTCGGTCATCGCTGTCAATCCCGAGACATTCCCCTGGGTCGAGCGGGAGCTGGCCGGACAGCTCATCGACTGGTTGTGCTCCGCCGAGGGCCAGCAGGCCATCGGCCAGTTCCGGGTCTCGGACACCCAGCTGTTCACCCCCATCTACGGGGCCGGGACCTGAAGCCTTGGGCTACCTGCTCGAGGCGCTGCTGGATTCCCTGCGACTGATCGTCACGGCCGACGGCGACCTGGTCGCTGCGGTATGGGCCTCTTTGCGGTTTTCGGTGACCTCCACGGTGCTGGCGTCCCTCATCGGGATCCCCGCCGGCGTGGCCCTGGCGATCGTCCGCTTCCCGGGCCGCAGGCTCGCGGTCACCACCCTCAACACGCTGCTGGCGCTGCCCACGGTGGTCGTGGGCCTGCTGGTTTACGGGCTCGTCTGCCGGGAGGGGCCCGCCGGCGGCCTGGGGCTGCTGTTCACCCCTTACGCCATCATCCTGGGGCAGATGGTGCTCATCGTACCCATCGTCACCGCCCTGACCCGGGGTGCAGTGGCCGCGGTGGACCCCCTGGTGAAGGACACGGCGCTGACCCTCGGCGCCGGGCCGCTGCGCACGCTATGGATCGTCTTGCGTGAGGCGCGGGCCGGTGTGCTGGTGGCCATCGGCACCGCCTACGGCCGGGTCATCGGCGAGGTTGGGGTGTCGATGATGTTGGGGGGCAACATCGACGGCTACACCCGCACCATCACCACCGTCATCGCCCTGGAGACCAAGAAGGGGGCCTTCACCTTGGCCCTGGCCCTGGGCATCGTGTTGATGCTGGTGGCCTTCGCGGTGAACTTCGCCGTGCGCTTCTGGGACCGGGAGGACGCATGAGTGAGCAGCTGGCCATCCGGGCGCGGGCCCTGCGCCATCGCTACGACAACGGCGTGGTGCTGGACGTGCCGCAGATGGATGTCCCGGCGGGCCAGGCCCTGGCCGTCCTGGGCCCCAACGGTGCGGGCAAATCTACCCTGCTGCAGGTCCTGGCGCTGCTGCTGGAGCCGACGGAGGGCACGCTGGTCCTGCGGGGTGAATCGGCATTGGAAGGCGGTCGATGGACCGGGAACGGTCGCCTGCTGACCCAGCGCCGCCAGGTCACCCTGATCCACCAGAAGCCGGTGCTGTTCCGCACCACGGTGGGCGCCAACCTGTCCATGGGGCTGCGGGAGCGGGGGCTGGCAGCCGGCGAGATCGAGGCCCGAGTCGAACAAACCCTCACCCGGGTCGGGCTGGAGGGATTTGCACGCCGGCCGGCCAGGCAGCTGTCCGGCGGCGAGGCCCAGCGGGTCGTGCTGGCCCGGGCGTTAGTACTGGAGACCCCGATCTTGTTGCTGGACGAACCCACCAGCTATCTGGACGCTCGCTTCCGGCCCATGCTCGAGGAGCTGCTGCGCGAACGGAGCGAGCAGGGGACCACGCTGGTGATGGCCACGCACGAGGAGTCGCTGGCGGATGCGCTGGCAAGCCGGACGATCACGATGGAAAATGGCCACGTCATCGGCCAGCGAACTTCGGATCCGTAGGTGGCGGTCGGGGGGCACCCCGTTCGAATCCTTTTGGGCGTTCTGGTCCAAAAGCCCAGTTATTATAGGTATTAAGGCATTATTGTTTCAACGTGAAGAGCGTGCCGGCATCCCGTTGCTGGAGGACGTCGGGGCCTTTCGTATCCACCACCCCCCCGTGGGTCGAGACGAGCCCAACCGGGGTTCGCCTGGCAAATATCCACCAACATAGGTATGGACTGCGTAAGGTTTCCCCGATCTTTTCCAGACTACGTTGGTGTGTAGTGAACCGTCGAACGGAGGGACACATGGATTGGCGACGGATGACGACGATCGGCATCGTGTTGCTGTTGTGGGGTTGCCCCGCCCTGGATGAACCATGCCAGGGTTCCTGTGACGATGACGACTCGATGGACGATGGCACGGGCGGCGACGAAGACACGGTTGGACACGACTGTTTGCTACAGACGTTCAAGGGAGACGAGTCCGACGACGGCACCATCGATATCCGCGGATTCAAGATCTACGACGCGGATGGAAACAAGCGGGTCGACGTAGCCGACAGCGATGCCGACGGCATCGTGGACCGCAGCATCACCAAGACCTACAACGACGACGGAAACCCCCTGACAGAGGAGTTCGTGTACGGCGAGGACGGCATCGAGCATGGGCGCATCGACTACAGCTACGATGCGGATGGGAACCTGCTGACGAGAGACGTTGACAACGACTCGGATGGCTTCTTGGAATCACGCGTTACCTATGCCTACGACACCCATGGGTACTTGCTGATGGAAGAGGAAGACCTCGACGACGACGGCATCGCGGACCGGCGCTGCACCTACACCTACGACGCGGATGGCAACCGGATGATGAAAGAGAGCGACTACGACGCGGACGGCATCGTGGATTCGATGACCAGCTACGCACACGATGCCGACGGAAACACGGTGATGGCGGAAACGGACAGGGACCTGGATGGCGTCGCGGAATCACGCACGACCTACACCTACTATGCTGACGGATACTTGCGGACAGAGCAGGAAGACTGGGATGCCGACGATATCGCGGAGCGGCGCACTACCTACGACATCTACGGGAACCTGCTGATAGGGGAGAGGGACGACGACGACGACGGCATCGTGGATTCGGCCATCGTAGGCACCTACACCTACGATGCGGACGGAAACATGCTGTCAGCGGAGGCAGACTACGGTGCGGACGGCACCACGGAAACGAGTGCTACGTTGTCCTACGATACGGATGGGAACTTGCTGCTGCTGGAGGTGGATGACCCCATAGATGGCGTCGTGGATCGGCGCTACGCCTACACCTACGATGCGAGCGGAAACTTACTGATCAGCGAGGTAGACCTCGACGCCGACGGTGCCGTGGACAGACGGGGTACGTCCACCTACCATTCCGTCGAATGCCCCTGAACGATCGGAGATCCATCTCGGTGTCAGACAGGTCACTTGGTCAGATCCAGATCCAGGTGTCTGACACTGTCACTTGGTGGGAAAGAGCCATCAAACCTGTGCTTGAAGTACCGTTTTGACCACCATCGCATTTTCCGAAACTCCCGAATTTGTTGTCGATAAATGATAAAAGGTCAAGCTTCGGGACCAGCTTCTCATCGACTTGACCCCTTTTCTTCGATCGGTGTAATCAGGTCTGGATTGGTCTCCCGATAGGCGGCGATAACGCTGTTCTCGCTCCCCGGGGAATCGTCCTGCGCTTCGTGGGAGGCGAGCACGTCCTCTCGGACCTTGTTCTCCACGCCCACGAGCAAGAGAAACCTGACGTGTCCGTTTGGAGTCTCGATGGGATCGGGGAAGCTCGGATCGCACAGGACCAAGGCAGCGTCCTCCCGTGTATCGGCCCGGCCATCGAGGGGCCCTGTCTGGATGGTGTGGCCGGCCGAGAAGGTGGCGCCTTTCCAGACCTGCTTTCCGATCGCTTCCAGGAAGTCGAAGGCCCATAGCGGCGGCATGTCGGCAAGCTTGGGGACACGGAACGTGAACTCGTAGCCGTACCCGCTGATTCCAGGATCATCGGTCTCCTTGGCGTACAGTTCGGTCAGGCCGTAGGTCACGAAGTGCCAGTAGTCGCCCGCGTCGTACGCACTCACCCCATCGTAGGCCGCAGCGTCTTCGGACAGGTCGTTCATCCGAAAGACGTTGGGAGCGCGATGTGGTGGGTTGGTCTGCCCAGGATAGAGTCTCTCGAACGCCTCGGTGATGGCATCCCAGCCGTGAGCTGGCGCCTCCTCCTCCGGCGCCGGAGGGGTATCATCAACCTGTTTCTTCTTGAAGAAATCCAGCAATCCCATGGCTCTCACCTTCGGTGGATTGAGCAGGCTCCTGGCCCATAGTCCCCGAGATGTTGGAGACCACGGGAACTCCTGAGGCCGTAGCACGAATCCGAGGTCGAGATGGACGCAAACGGCGTCTGGGCTCTCAGGGCAGAGAAATCCCCTCGCCTGGAACCTTCCGTCGCATTGAAGCGGCACCAGGATCGGTCCAGAGCGCGAGGGCCAGGAGTCCCACGCTGGGCAGCGAGAGGATCCCCCCGACGAAACATCCCACCGCCAGCCACGGGATGGCCAGGTAGGCGCCGACGGTCCCGGCGATCGTGGGGACGGCACCGATGAGCATCAGCACAGCGGTGGCGGTCCACAGGCGGGATCGTCCCCACAGGGCGGTGGCCATCAGCACCCAGCCTACGGACAGCAGGCCATAGCCCATCAGCGGCAGCATGCCGAACAGGGCCATCGGCCCGCCGATCTCGATGGCGTGGGCCAGGGCCGTGGCGGCGGGGGTACCTTGGGACAGGAGTTCCGGCATCATCGCGCCGTAGAGGAAGTAAGCGGTCACGTTGAGGGGGATGTAGAACGCAGCGATCCCTGCCCCCAGCAGGCCGCGGACCGGACCCCGCAGCGCCGCGGTCAGCCCGGCCGCCGCCAGGACGGGCACCTGGCACAGGGTCAACAGCAGCGCCGCACCGACGGAGACGCGGAACAGGCCGGGCTGGGCCGTGGCGTGCTCCGCGGGTGGCCCGATTTGCATCAACGCGATGATTGTGCCCAGCCAGACGCCGTTGAGTACGAACTGGGCGCCGGCGCCGAGGGCGGCCCAGCGCTGGAGGCGGGGTAGGAACGTTTCCAGGCGGATCTCGTACGGGGTTGCGTGCATCGGCTCGACCTCGGCTGGGGTTGCAGATCGTACGGATCACGCGGGCGAAACATTGCACCGCCCGCGGGCGGGCTCAGCGACGCTCGAGGCCGTGGGTCTTGATCAGCTCGTACAGGTTGGACCGGGAGAGCTGGAGCTTGCGGGCGGTGGCGGCCACGTTCCAGTCGTTGCTCTTCAGCGCCCGCTCCAGCAGCTGTTTCTGGAAGCGCCGGGTGGCCTCCTGGTAGGTGCCGTCGTCGGACGCCCCACCGCTGGCGGCCGCCGGCGCCCCCTCCAGATGGCGACTCTCGATGGCCGGCCCACCCTCGCCGGCGGCGAAGGCGGCGGCCCGCTCGATGATGTTGGCCAGCTGCCGCACGTTGCCGGGCCAGCTGGAGGTCTGCAGCGCGGTGGCGGCGGAGGCGTCCAAGATCATGCGCGGCAGGCGGTGTTTGCGCACGAACAGGTCCAGCAGGTGCTCGGCCAGCAACGGGATGTCTTCCGTGCGCTCGGCCAGGGCCGGCATGGCCAGCGGCACGACGTTGAGCCGGTAGTACAGGTCCTGGCGGAAGCGCCCGTCGGCCACGGCGGCGTCCAGATCCTGATTGGTGGCGGCGAGGATACGGATGTCCACGGTGCGGCTGCGGGTCTCGCCCACCCGCTCCAGGACCCGCTCCTGCACTACCCGCAGCAGCTTGACCTGCAGGCCCACGGACATGTCGCCGATTTCGTCGAGGAACAGGGTGCCGCCGTGTGCCGCCTCGAAGCGACCGGCCCGGTCGGCGGTCGCCCCGGTGAAGGCCCCCTTGGCGTGCCCGAACAGCTCGCTCTCCAGAAGGTTTTCGGGGATGGCGGCGCAGTTGAGCTCCACCAGCGGGCCGCCGGCCCGCCCGCTGTTGTGGTGGATGGCGCGGGCGACGGCCGTCTTGCCGGTGCCGGTGGGGCCGCTGATGAGCACATCGATGTCCATCGGCGCCACCAGCGAGACCACCCGCAGCACGTCGGCCAGGGCCTGGCTGCGGCCGACGATGCCGTCGACCTCCAGGCTCTCCCGCCAGGGCCGGGTGGGATCGTCGCGGTCCAGCTGGTTCGCGCGGTGGCGGACCCGGTCCACCAACGGCGCCAGGTGGCAGGCGAACAGCTCGGCGTGATGCCGGTCGTCCGCGGTGAACGGGCCCGGCTGGCCCCGGCCCTGCAGGTAGAGCACGCCGGTGGGGCGCTCCGCGCCGATGGGGGCGCACAGGACGGCCTCGATGCGATTGAGCTGGACGCTCTCATAGCCCTGGAACTGGGGATCGGTGAGGGCCGACGCCGTGGCCACCGTACGCCCGGCGGCGATGGCCTCGGCGATGATGCCCCGAGAGATGGAGTCGCGGATGCCGTCGATCTCCGCCTCGGCGCACCCGGTGGCGTACCACCAGCGGGGCTCGTCCCCCTCCCGTTGCTTGTCCACAAGCTCCAGGTACCCCTTGGCCGCGCCGGATAGCTCCACGATGAGCTGCAGGGCGTCCTTGAGCAGCAGCTGCAGGTCCTCCTGGCTGCCCAGCTCCAGCAGGCGCAGGAACAGCAGCCGCTCTTGGGTCAGCCGCTCGAACTCCTCGGGGGTGGGTGTGTCGGGCATCGGCTCATTCTATCGGAAACGAACGAACCAGCCTGAAGCCCAGGGAGTTATCCGCCCGGAAGGTGGCGGAGTACCAGCTGCGGTAGGCGGCCCGCAGCCCCACCGGGTTGACGCACCAGGCGCCGCCACGGCCCACGCGGGCCGTCGGCTCGTCCGGGGGTGGCCCGGGACCCCAGCGTTCCCCATCCGCGGCGGGGCCGGCGGCGGCGAAGGGATCGGCGCACCAGTCCCGCACGTTGCCCGCCATCCCGCGCACGCCGTAGGGGCTCTCGTCCGCCTCGAAGGCGTCCACCGCGCAGACGCGGGTGGCGTGGGGATGGCTGTCGCGCATGTTGCACCAGGTGGCGTCCAGCTGGCCGCCCCAGGGGAAGTACCGGCCGTCCACTCCACGGCAGGCCTTCTCCCATTCCAGCTCCCCGGGCAGCCGCCAGGGCAGGCCCTCGCGGTCGGCGAGCCAGGCCGCGTAAGCCGCGGCGGCGTGCCAGGTGACCCAGACCACCGGCTCGCGGTGAGCGACGCCGGCGCCGTCCATGCAGTACCCGCCGCTTTCGTCGCGGCCGTAGAGCAGGGTCCCGGGATCCGCGACCCCGGGCGACAGCATCCGCGGCACGTGGCGGTCCGCCTCCTCCGGCCGGCCGGAGGCCCTGAGATCGTTGAGGAACGCGACGAACTCCTCGTTGGTCACCGGGTGGCGACGGATGACGAACCCATCCAGCCAGACCCGCCGCCGGGACAGCCCTCCGGACGCCTGGGGGTCCCCGCCGCAGAGGAACCATCCCCCGGGGACGTAGCAGTCCTCCTGTCCCAGGTCTTGCGGTGAGGGGAGGGGCACGGCCTGCTCGGCCGCCCCGGGGCGGTCGCAGCGCCAGCGCTGCCGGCGGTCGATGTGGACCGGGTAACTCACCTCGGCCGTGCCCTCGCCCCGGATGCGCAGCAGGTAGCTGCCCATGGGCAGCGGTTCGTCCTCGACGGGGGTCCGGCCCAGCTCGCGGACATGGCAGGCTTCGGCCCGGCGCGCCAGGTTGTCATGGCGGTAGAGGGTCACCTGAGCGCCGGATGGCCGGGTCTCCAGGGACAGGGTGCCGGTGCCCTCCAGGTAGGCGGCGTAAGCGCCCGCCCGATCGTGGTAACGCAGCTGGGCCGCCTCCCGCTCGGCGGCGAGCAGGTCCCCCGCGGCCTCGGCACGCTGGTGACGCTCCCGGTGGAAACGGGCCAGCAGCTCGTAGGCGGTGGGTAACTCGGCATACACCTCCAGGGCCGCGTGCAGCTTCTGGGTGTAGGACGCCTCCAGCCGGGCCGCCCGGCGCTGCAACCCTTCGGCGGCGTCCCGATCGTCCCACAGAGGGGCCTTGACCTCTGTGGGCTTCCACGGATCGATCCCGGCGAGTTGCTCTTCGGCACGGCGCCACTTTTCAGCCGCCTCCTCGGAGGCCCGGACCATCTCGCGCCGCAGCTCCAGCGCCTCTTCCACCAGCCCTTCGGCCTGGTCCCGCCGCCGGAGTCCCTCCAGCCACCGGGCGGCGGCACGCCCCACCGCACCGGCGTCTGCCGGCCGGTCCGCCGGCTCGGGGGCCATGGCGCGCTCCACCAGTTCGACCAGTTCGGCCGGCGCGGCGGGAGCGCCGGCGCGGGCCGCCTCCTCCCCGGGGGGCCCGGGCGGCCCGGCGGCCACGCGTTGCCTAAACTCCAAAGGTGGGCCCCCCCCCGAGGGTGGCCCGCCCGTGAGGCTCTCGTACAGGGTGGCGCCCAGGGCGTAGACGTCGCCGGCCCGATCCTGCCCGGCCGTCCCCCAGATGCGTTCGGGGGGCATGTACGACGGGGTCCCCACCGCCGTGCCCGGCGGGGGAGCGATGCCCCCTCCGTCGATGGCGAGGGCCAGCCCCCAGTCCAGCACGAACACCTCGCCGTGGGCCCCCAGCAGGACGTTGTCGGGCTTGAGATCCCGGTGGGCGACGCCCCGGGTATGCGCAAAGGAGACGGCATCGCAAGCGTGGCGGAAGGCGTCCACCAGGCGCCGCAAGCTCCAGCCCTCCGGGCTCGCCTGCCAGCTCCCCTGGAGGGAGGCTTCGTGGACCAGGCGCACGGCCTCGGCCAGGGTGATCCCCTCCACCTGGGGCATGGTGTAGTACAGGCGGTCGTCGGGCAGGTGACCGATCTCGTGGATCGGAACGATGCCCGGGTGCTCCAGGCGGGCGGTGATGCGTGCTTCGGTGGTGAACTGGGTGGGATCGTCAGCTGGGGGGGTGTCGGTGCCGGGTGGGGCCCCCACGATCTTCATGGCCAGCTCCCGGTCCAGCTGACGGTCCCGGACCCGCCGCACCTGGCCCATCCCGCCGGTGGCGATGAGGCCCAGATCGTCGTAACGCTCGCCCAGTTCGGTCATGGAACCACTCTACCGCAATCCAGGACCTGCAGAACAGGGCAGGCGCCCCCCCATGGGACGCCTACCGAACCCGAGTCTATCAGCGTCCAGCTCAGGAGGACTCGAGGATGAACGGGAAGGTCACGTCGAATTCGTCGTCGCCGTCGGCGAAGGTCCAGCGGTTGATGCGGCGGGCGATGCACTGGCCCAGGGCGTTGCTGCCGGTGTTGTTCGTGGCGACACGCACCGCGGTGACGCTGCCGTCGGGGAGGATCGTCCAGGTCATCTCGATGCGACCGCCGATCTCCGGGTCCTGCTTCAGCTGCTCCTCGAAACAGGCCTGGATCTGGCCCTTCTTTTTTTGAACCCGCTTGCGGATGGCTGCCACGTCCGTGGGGTCGCCGCCGAACACGTCCGGCTCTTCGTGGAGGTCGATGGTGACGTGGAGTTGTTCCTTGGCGCCTTCGCCCGCGTCTGCGCCGCCGATCGTGGTTCGGTCGACGATACGCTCAACGTCGTTCATCCCGTCTTTGAACACCTTGAGCGTCGTGCTATCGCCATAATCCGCCACCTTGAGTTCCTGTGATTTGCCGAGGGCCGAATCCAGATCGGTGACCAGGTTTCCTTCTCCGATGAGGTCGGCGACGTTCTGATCCGAACTTGTATTTCCGCTGGTCGCCAGGAGGGGAATCAACCCCGACTCCATCATGGCCGCCTTGCGCTGAGCCCGCCGCGCCTCCACGTCCACCGGTTCCTCTACCTCGGCGAGGGCGTCGTCGCCCGGATCGTCCGTGGGCTCGGGCTTGGTCTCGGTCTTGTCCGGCTTGGTCTCTTTGCCCACCTCGGGCCCGTCCGGCTCGGTGATCACCGGATCCTCGGGCGGTGCCGGCAGCATCACCGTGGCGAAGCGGTCCGGGATGTCGTCGATGCTGACCTTGCCCGGCAGCGGCTGGGAGTCGATGTAGATGTAGGCCGCGGCGTTGATGATGCACGAAAACAGGAAGAAGCCCGCGTAGATCCAGTCCATCTGCTGGAAGGAGAAGGGGCTGAAGCTGACGGGGATCTTGCGGGGCTCGGGGGGCGCATCCACGAACTGGAACAACAGCACCGAGTCCCCCACCTGCACCTTGCCCCGATTGGTCTGATCCAGCGGCAGCCAGCTGCGGCCCCCCCGGCGCACGGCCACCTCGTTGCGCAGTTCGGCCAGCGGCCGCACGGCGTGGTTCATCGAGATCTTCCCGTCCATCTGATCGGTGAACACCAGGTGGTAACGCCCGCCCTTGTGGACGAAGAGCTTGTGCTGGCCGGGGATGGCGTCCGTGGGCAGCACGAAGGTGGCGGTGGTGCTCTGGCCCACCGTGACCGGCTCACCGGACCGTACCAGCCGCTCCTCGATGATCTTCCCCATCCGGATGACTCCGATGCGCAGGACCTTGTGGCTTCCGGTTCCGCCGCGATTCTTTCGGCTCGAGCGTTTCATGGCGCTTCCCCTTTCCTGTTCCAGCCGGTGGGGCCAGCTGGTGGGCGTCTCTGGGTGAAGGAAAGGGCAAGGTTCGTGCCAAGGTCTGGAGGAAAATGAAAGCCTAGTGTTTACCGATGGTTATCGGCTTCTTGTGCGTTGGCCTGATCGCGGGAGTGTCCAAAAAAACGGACAGCTTCTGGAGCGAATTCCGAAAATACGGACAAATCAGTAACGGCGCCACAGATCAAAGCGCTGTTCCCAGCTGAGGGCTTCGTCCCCCGGCAGGTCGGCCAGGTCCCACGGAGCCGCGAGCCAGGTCCGGGCCCGGCTCTCCGTGTAGGTGGTGATGCGGCGGCCGTCGGGGCTGAAGCGGGCGTCCTGCAGCGGCTGATCGTGGCCCTCGAGGGTGAGCAGCTCGCGGCCCGTATCCCCGTCCCAGACGATGGCCGTCTTGTCGAGGGACGCCGTCAGGATGCGCCGGCCGTCGGCGCTGTAGCGGGCCACCAGCACGTTGCTGCGGTGCCCCTCGAGCACGAACAGCCGCTGGCCGGTGCCGGCATCCCAGATCTGGGCCGTGTGGTCCGCCGAGGCCGTGATCACCCGCTGATTGTCCGGGCTGAAGCGGGCGTCGACCACCGGATCCTCGTGCCCGGATAGGATCAGCACGACCGAGCCGGTGGAGGCCCTGTGGATCGTCGCGGTGTGGTCGTCCGAGGCGGTGACGATGAACAGCCCGTCGTGGCTGTAGCGGGCCGTATGGACGGTCCTGTCGTGGGGGGCCAACGTGCGGATCGGCTGGCCCGTGGCCGTGTCCCACACCGCGGTCGTGCCGTCGTCGGCGGCGGTGACCAGCTGGTGCCCCGAGGGGCTGAATTCGGCGTGCAGGATGGCCGTCTCCCCCGGGGAATGGATGGTGTGCTTCTTGTCCCCGGTCTTGCCTTCCCACAAGGCCACGGTCGCATCGGCGGCAACGGTGACGATGTGGGCCCCGTCGGGGCTGAAGAGCACCTGCTCGACCCCGTCACCGACCTCGAGCATGGAGTTCAGCGCCTTGCCCGAGTGGATGCTGTGGAGCATGCAGGCCGTCTTGGCCGCGGTCACCACCCGGTCTCCGTCCGGGCTGATGGCGATGTGCTCGATGGCATCCTCGTGCCCCAGCAGCTGGGTCGTGGAGGTGTTCGTCGAGACATCCCAGACATGCGCCACGGTGGACCCCTCGACCACGGTGACCTTCCGCGACACCTTCGGATCGAAGCGTACCTCGCTGTCCTGGTCCAGCGGCCCCTGGAGGCGCCGGGCGTTGCGATCCGGCTGGACCGTCCAGACCTTGGCGGTCCGGTCCTTGGACGCCGTGATGATGGATTCCCCGTCGTCGCTGAAGACCGCGTCGAAGAGGGGGGCGCCGTGGCCGTTGAGGTCCTGGACATTCCCCGTGTCGACCTCCCACAGCCGGGCCGTGTGGTCCCGGGCCGAGGCCACCACCCGCGAGTTGTCGCGGGGATGGAAGCGGGCGTGGTGCAGGGCGATCTCCAGCTGGAGCGGAGGCCGGATCTCCTGGCCGCTGCGGGTGTCCCAGATCCTCGCCGTCCCGTCCTGGGAGGCGGTGACCACCCGCTCGTCGTCCCGGCTGAATTCGGCGCCCCGCACCGTGCCGGTGTGGCCGTCGAGGCGGAACACCTCCCCGCCGGTCTCCACGTCCCAGATGCGGGCGGTATGGTCATGGGAGGCGGTGACTACCCAGCGGCCATCCCAGCTGAAACGTGCATCCTCGACGGCGTTGCCGTGCCCGATGAGCTCGTGGAGCAGCTCGCCGGTCTCCGCGTCCCAGATGCGGGCGGTGCGGTCCCGCGACGCGGTGACGAGGAAGCGGCTGTCCAGGCTGTAGGAGGCGGCCGTGACCTTCTCCCCGTGACCTTCGAGCACGGACTGCAGCTTGCCCAGCGCCCCGCTCCCGCCCGCGCCCTTGCCCCCGTGAGCGGCCCAGAGCCGGACCGTGTTGTCGTAGGAGGCGGTGGCGATCTGGTTGCCGTCTCGCCGGAAGTGGACGTCGGAGATGACGCCGTCGTGCCCCTCCAGCACCACCAGCTGTTTTCCGGTGTCCGAGTCCCAGATCCGCGCTGTCTTGTCGTTGGAGGCGGTGACGATGCGGGATCCGTTCCAGTTGAAGTGGGCGTGGGTGACCGCCTTGTCGTGCCCTTCCAGTGTCTGCCGCAGGGTACCGTTGTAGGCGTCCCAGATCTGCGCCGTGCCGTCCTGGCTGGCGGTGACGATCTTCCCACCGTCGGGGCTGAACTCGGCGCTGTACAGCCAGTCGCTGTGGCCCTCGAGGGACAGGGAGTACTGGTGGGTCTCGTTGAGGAGGTACCCCCACTCCCAGTGGCGGCGGTCCTCCGGCGTCTTCCACAGCGCCTTGCGTGCCAGGTCTTGCTGGGCGTTCTCGATGTGCCGCTGGGTCACGAGGATGTTGGAGTAGTACAGCTCGGACGCCGTCTCCTCCTGCGCCTGGACCGCCCGGTTCCACTGCCACAGTGACAAGCCCACCAACAGCGTCAACGCCGCCACCACCACCGTCATGCCGATGGTGAACACCCGCTTGGCGCGCAGGCTCTGCCTTTCCCGGTCCTCCGCCAGCTGCCGCTCCTGCAGACGTTCGTGGAGGCGGGCGTCGTGCCGCCGCAGGGCCAGCGCTAGCTCGGAGGCCCGATCCCAGCGGCGCCACGGTTCCGTGGCAGTGCAGCGTTCGATGTCCTCCCGCAGGATCTCGTCGGGGAGCCGCTGCTGCCAGCCCTGGTACAGCAGCGCGCGGGTATCCCCCACCGCCACCTGGTAGAGGGTCATGCCCAGGCTGTACAGCTCGCTCTGGGGGGTGGCGCGCCCGCCCTCGGCCATCTCCGGGGCGATGTAGGCCCAGGCCCCCGCCACCCCTTCGACCCGGCTGGCGTAGACGCTCTTGAGCAGGTCCGGATCGTCCGCCGTACCCAGCCCGAAATCGGAGAGCTTGGCATGCAGCGTGCCGTCCCGGCGGCGTGTGAGCAGGATGTTGGACGGCTTGAGATCCCGGTGGTAGATGCGCTCGCTGTGCACGGCGTCCAGGGCGTCGGCCACCTGGGCGATGAGGTCCAGCCGCTCCCGCAGGGGCGGATTGCCGGCCAGCCAGTCCTCCAGGCTCGGCCCTTCGACGTACTCCATGGTGATGTAGTACGGGGGCCGGTCCCGGTGGGCCATCACGTCGCCGAAGGCCACGATGTTGGGGTGGCCAGGGAGCTTACGCTTGAGCTCGGAGAGTAGCCGCGCCTCCCGCTTGAGCCAGGCCACCCGCTCCCGGCGGAAGCAGAATTTGTAGACCTGGCGCTCCGAGGAGCTGCGGTTGAGGGCCAGCCACACCTCGCCGAACTCCCCCTCGCCGAGCTTGCGGGTCAGCTCCCAATCGGTCCCGGGCACGGTCACCCCCGAGGCGGGGCGCCAGCCCAGCTCCTCCTCGGTGTGGTCGGCGGGCCAGGCCTTGTCGCCGGCGGCCGGCTGTTCCAGGGGGGCCTGCTCGTCCTCCCCCACCTCGCAGACCTCGAAGGGATCCTCGATCCCTTTGAAGCGGTACGGCCCGTGGGCCCGCCACGAGATCCCGCCCAGCCCGCCGAGGTCGCGCCCCCGCAGGATCAGGCGCGCGTTGTCGAAGACCTCCCGCGAACACAGGATCTGCCCGCCCCGGGCCAGGTCCACCAGGCGGGCCGTCGTCGAGACCTGCTGGCCGTAGATGTCCAGCGGCTTGCCGCCGTCGGAGTGGCGCTCCACCACCACCTCACCCTGGTTGACCCCTACCCGTACCGCTGGCAGCTCCTTCTCCTGGCGGCGAGCCCGCCGCATGGCGGCCAGCATCTGCAGGGCAAAGCTCACCCCCTCGGACGGGGCCTCGAACACGGCCAGGAAGGAATCGCCCGCCGTCTCCACCTCCTGCCCCTCGAACCGGTCCAGCACGTCGCGGAAGACCCGGCGATGGGCCCGCACCAGCTCGGCCGCCCGCACGTTGCCCAGCTCGTCCTGCTGGCGGGTGGATCCCTCGAGGTCGGTCATCAAGATGGTGAGGACGCGGGTCTCGCTCTCACGGGGGGTGTCGGGCACGCACTCCCCCCTCTCATCAGCGAGGTGCGGTCGGCTCTCGACAGAAGCAAGTTCACCGTCCACGTCGGAACGGCTTCCTCGGGCGCTCTCCTGGGTACCCATGATCATAGCTGATTATTCCGACAGCCGTCGGCCCGAACGGTTCCGGATAGGGGAGGGAACTACCCGGCGAGGCGGGTCTCGAAGGTGGTCCAGTCCAGCGTGACGGGCGCGGCCGCATCGCAGCGCCGGCGCGCCTCGGCCAGCAGCCGAGCCCGCTGGTCGTCGTCCAGATCCGGAGCCATGGGCTCGATCATGGCTGGGATCTCCATGAGGGTCATCAGCTCCCCCTGTCGGCCTTCGTAGCGCCCGGTGGTGACCGTCATCTCCGTGAATCCTTCGGCGATCATCATCTCGTCCAGCAGTCGGGGATCGAGGGAGGTGTCCGGCTGCTGGAAGGTCCGCCCGGTCGTCTCTTCGTAGACCCGGGCCAGCGCCACGAGGAAGGGGTGGCTCGCCGGCCGCTGGCCCGCCACCCGGTCCGACGGGGCGTTGAACAGGAAACGCCCCCCCGGCCGCAGGACGCGCGCCAACTCACCTAGGACCGGCTGGACGGCGGGGAACTGCCACAGGGCCGCGTTGCACAACGTACAGTCGAAGGGGCCGGTGGCGACCGCGGACAGCTCCTCGGCGGCGGCGACGTGGAAGGCCACCCGGGGATCGGTCGTGCCGCCCCGGGCCAGGTCGATCATTTCCGGCGAGGCGTCCACGGCGACGACCTCGCCGTCCGGACCCAGCCGGGCCAGGCATGCTTGCGCCGTGGCCCCGGTCCCGCACCCCAGATCCAGCACGCGCCAGGCGCCGTGGACGCCGGCCCGCCGTGCCAGCCGTCGGTTGAGCTCGCCGTAGATGGGATATTCACGGGTGAAGGCGTCGTAGACCTCGGCGTTGTACCGGCCTCGCCAGGGAGCTCGGCGGTCGCCGCTCACGGGGAGTCGGCCTTCGAATCCTGGCTGGCCTGGGTGCGGTCCACCGGCATGCCGACGCCGCGGCTGACGTTGTATACACAGCTCCCCAGGGCGATGGGCTGCTCCTCGTCCCCCTGGTGCACGACCACCTGTACGGCGGCGACCCGGTTGCCCATCCGCACCACCTTGGCGTCGGCGACGAGGGTTTCTTCCTTGCCGTGGCGGAGGTAATCCACGCGCATGTCCACCGTGGAGACTCGATCCACCATATCGACCATGGTGAAGGCGGCAGCGCCGCCGGTGGCGTCGATGAGGGTGGAGACGACCCCGCCGTGGATCGCCGGCCGGAAGATGTCGCCGACGAGTTCCGGTTTGAACGGGATCTCGAAGATGGCCCGCCCGCGACTGAGGGAACAGGCCTTCATACCCAGCACGCGGTTGAACGGAATCTGCTGCTCGAGGAATCGGACGAATTGCTCGCGGGTGACGTTGTTGTTGGATGCATCGCTCATGAGGGGATTGTATCTGCGGCGCAAAGTTAATAAAGATGTGACCAGCGGAGGAATGATGACGGATTCGAACAGGACACGAGGGATCGCCTGGCTGTTGGCTGGCCTGTTGATGGCATGCGGCGGTTGTGGCGGTGGCGGCACCGACGAGCCGACGGGAGATGGTACCGAGCCTCCCACCGAGGAGACCACCGGCGCCGAAGAGGTGGCGACCCCCGCCGAGGGACCCACCGAGGACGAGGCCGCGGTGACCCCTGGGGCGCTGTCGGAGGCCCTGCAGAAAGCACTGGAGTCCGTGCCGGAGGCGTCCCGTGAGCTGACGGTGCCCGGTGGTATCCACGCCAGCGATGGCGCGGCGCCGTACGAGGCGAGCTGTGCCAGCTGCCACGGGATCAGCGGCAAGGGGGACGGTGCGTCGGCATCCTTCCTGAATCCCGGCCCGGGGGACTGGACCACCGGCGACCGCTTCGGCAAGACCCGGGTCGGCGAGAAGTTCTATCTGGTCACCCACGGCGTGGGCGGCGGCTCGGCGATGCCCGGCTACGAGGCGGCCATGTCAGACAAGCAGATCTGGGCCATCATCGCCCATGTGCAGACGCTGGGTCCGTCGGCGCCCGACGCGCCGGCCCCGGAGCCTCCCGCAGCTCCTGAGGGTTAGCCCGGTTGTCTCACCAGGATCGCCGGGCCCTCGCTCGTTCCTTGTCTCCACGAGGAATTCCGCTCCCGTCGGAAATACACCCGGTATTACACTCGGTCGCGAAATCCCTCGTGAAACCAAATAACTTCGCGATCATCCCGCCACCTGGTGCGACAACCGGGTTAGTGCGCGGCCATGCGGAATTCCCGCTCGTAGACCACCGCCATGCCGTACCGCGGGGGCGGGAACCATAGGTGGCGGACCTGTTCTTCCAGGCAGGCTGGGACCTCTTCATCATCGAATGTGCTGCGGACGCGCTTCATCGGCCCGGGGGAACCGTCCCGTTCGATCTTCAGGTGCAGCACCAGCCGGCCGCCGGGGATCTCCTTGCCCTTCTTGTGCATCAGCTGGCAGTGACGGAACGCGTCGCGGCGGCTGGCGAAGACGGCATCCACGTCCTCCGTCTTGACCCCGCCCAGGTCCAGTAGCCGGCTGTCCGGGGCGGCCTGCTCCACGTCGTAGCTGGCCAGGTGCCGCGCGGCCACGTGGCCCAACACGCCGTCGCCCGTCATGGAGACCAGTAGCTCCCTGCGTTCATCCAGCACGGTCCCCGGAGGAACGGCGGCGGAACTCTGGAGGCCTGTCAGGCGCTCCAGGGCACCGGTGAGGCCACGCAGCGTGGTGATCTTGCGCAG
The DNA here is from genome assembly GCA_964504165.1 of uncultured Rickettsiales bacterium. GTDB lineage: Bacteria > Myxococcota_A > UBA796 > UBA9615 > CAYRNR01 > CAZDDH01. The sequence goes on from CAZDDH010000069.1 coordinate 27,405, forward strand.
GGCGCGGTGGTAGGCCTCCTGGGCCGAACGCTGTTGCCCGTACTGGGTCAGCAGCAGGCCGCGGATGAGGAGCAGATAGGGATGCTCGTCGTGCTTACCCAGGTACTGGTCCACGGCGGCGATGCCGTCCTCGACGTGTTCGGTCCCCAGGCACAGATCCAGGTAGGTGGCCATCGGCCGCTCGGCAAAACCGGTGGCCATCGCCCAGGATTCGAGCATGGCCAGCGCGGCGACGATGTTGCCCTTGGCCAGGAAGTACTGGACGAGCAGGTTCAGCTGGGCTTCGCTGGCGCGCCCCGCCTCGACCTTCTTGCGCAGCGCCGCGACGTCGTCGTCCGGCATGGCGGCGACGGCCTGGGCGTGCGCGATGCGCCGGTCGAGTGCTTCATCCCCGGTGACGATGGGTGCGTCGGGGAGGAAGTTGGGGGGCGGTGTCAGTGCCTTGCGCCGGCAGCCGGTCCCCACCAGCAGGGGGGCGAGCAGTCCGAGCAGCGCTATGAACGCCGCGACACGGAACCTGGAAATCATTCGTTGCATGGTTGCCTCCCCGTGGAGGTGGATGATTGGCTCGAACGAAGGGCGCGGAGCTGGAGCTACCAGTCCGAGTCGTCGTCCAAGTGGTCTTCGTCATCATCGCGGCCGTAGCCGCTGTCGTACCGGCTGTCGTTGTCCGAACCGAGGTACAGCCCGGTACAGGTCCAGCTACCTTCCATGGTGACGTCGTCGAAGGCCATCGCCGTCTGATCCACCATTCCTGTCACGTCCAGGCAGCTGAAGGTGCCCACCCGACCCTTGCTCTCGATGCTGTAGTTGCAGTACCCGCCGTCCCGGGTGTCCAGCACCCAGGTGTCCGACACGGTGTCGAGCAGGGTCAGCTGGAGGGTGGACTGGGGCTGGTTCTCGGTGCGGGTGTAGTCGCCGTTGCCGGAGAACTCCTGGATCCGCAGATCGATGGTGAGCCCGTCGGCAAACGTGTTGTCGTAAGCGGAGATGTGGAGCGTCTCTTCCGCGAACGAGCCGTAGAGCTCGCAGTCCACCCGCACATCCCACTCGTGGCTCTGGTGGTCCCAGCGGATCGAGTGCTCGACGGCCAGCGATCCCTGGGAGGTGAAGTCGATCTGCCCTTCCGGCGAGGGGTCACAGCCGGAGGCGAACAGGACGGCAGAGGTGATCGCAACGAGGAGGATTCTGGTCATGGTGTCATCCATCCGTGATTAGCGAAGCGCACTCCCAGTTCCCAGTGATGGTGAACGGGAGGTCGGCCGGCACGTAGCTGACATATTCTTCGAGGGCCGGGCACGTGAAATCTCCGAAGAGTTCGTTCTTGGAGATGGTCACGGTGCAGATGCCGCCCGAAGCGGTGTTCAGATCGAAGGTCTGTTCGTCGGTCACGAGGGTCATCTCGAAGCCCTCGTCGTGCAGTTCGGAGTTGATCTCGTAGACGCCGTCGCCGATGAAGGGATCCAGGACCAGCGAGAGCTCGAGCCCCTGCTCGAAGGTCGTGTCCTTGGCCTGGAACGTCAGGGTCCGCCCCTGGCTCCCTTCGGTGACCGTGCAGGAGGCCAGGTAGGTATCGGAACTCTCGCCTTCCCAGAAGATGTCGTGGGTCAGGTTGAGGGTCCAGCCTGTGTCCACATGCGTGGAGTAGATGCCGACGGAGAACTCGCCCTCATAGCCGTGGGATGTCTCGGTGGCGCACCCGCCCCAGATCAGGAGTGCGCACGCGGGAATCAGGATAGACCTCACCATCATCTGGCAAATATAGCAGAAGCTGGGGGTCAGGGCGCCTCGATCGGTACGCGCGTCAGAACCGGGCAACCCGCCACCGTGGGACCGGGATCCCAGGATGGCTGGGGCCCGAGCAACAACACGACGCCGCCCTGGCCGGCTCCGCTGAGCTTGACCGCCGCGGCCCCCGCGCCCAGCGCCGCCTGGGCCACGCCCTCGATGACCGGGTGGCTCACCTCCAGGACTCGCAGGTTGTCCATGGCCTGGGTCATCGCGGCAGCCAGCCCCGTGATGGATCCCTGTTCCAGCGCCCGACGGCCGTCCCGGGCCGCCGCACCGATACCCTCGAGGGCCGCGGCCAGCCGCCGCGGGTGTTGCTCGCGAAGGCGCGCCACCGATGCCACGACCTCGGACGTGCTCGAGCGCACTCCCGAGTCCACGACCCACAGGTCGAACCGCCCCCCCACCGGGGCCGGGCGTGGCGCGCTGCCCTTACAAAACAGGATCGGTTCTCCGGCCAGAATCGTGGCCACATCGACACCCGACGGATTGCCGTGGAAGACCGCCTCGGATGCGTTGGCCAGTTGCCGGACCCGTTCCGTGTCCTCCGCTTTTCCCATCGCGCGCAGGACAGCCCTGGCGAGGGCCACGCCCAGCGCGGCGCTGCTGCCCAGGCCGCAGGAGAGCGGTAGATTGCCGGCGGTGGTGACCCGGAGGGCATCGCCGTCCCAGCCCGCAGCGGTCAGGACCGCATCGCGGGCCCGGTCCAGGACACCGAGGTCGCCGGTGTCCCCCCCCGCCATCTGCCACCCGGTACCACGATCGAGGGTGACGCTCACCTGAAGCCCGGGGACGGGCACCGCGACGGCCGGGTGGCCGTAGACCACGGCGTGCTCGCCCAGCAGGATCGCCTTGCCTCCAGCGCTCGCCGAGGCAGGTAACGTCCCGTTCGATGGTTCATTGACGTTCACAGCAGGTGCTCCTCCTGGCAGGCCACGGCCGGCCCCGGGCGATTGCACAGCACCGTCGCCGTCGGTGCCAGCTCCTCGACGCGGCGCAACACGGCGGCTTCGTGGCGGCCCTCGCACAGCAGGTGGGGGTTGGGGCCGGCGTCGAGGGTCACGTAGACGGGCAGCCCGTCGTCCCGCCAGCGTCGCACGGCGTGCACGAAGGCCAGCGACGCGGGGGCCATGTACAGGCAGGCCGGATTGGCGCTTAGCATCAGGGCGTGCATCTCCAGGCTCTCCTGTTCGACCAGGCTACCCAGAATCTCGAAATCTCGGGCGGCCAGGGCTCCCTGAACGGCTGCCAAACGGCCGGGGAGGGCACGCTGCCGGGTATCCATGAACGGATGGGCGGCGGCCAGCCGGTGCCCCTGGGCCGACGAGATCTCCTTGGGTGCGGTGTTCACCACGACACATAGGTCTCGAAGATCCCACCAGTTTGCGTCGAACAGGGTCTCGGCGTAGGAGTCCTCCTCGCGGGCGCCGGCGTGCCAATGGACGAACCCTCCGGGCACGGACCGGCAGGCGGAACCGCTGCCCAGCCGGGCCAGGGTAGAGACGGTCTGCTCGTCAGGAAGCCCCTCTCCAAAGGCCTCGATGGCCGCCACGGTGAGGGCTGCAAAGCCGCTCGCAGAGCTGGCCAGGCCGGTCGATGCGGGCATGCTGTTGACCGATGCCACGCGCGCGAACATCGGGTAGTACAGCGCGCGGATACGGTCCAGGTGCCGGCTGACGCGACGGGCCCGGTCGTCCAGCACACGCTCGCCGTCCAGGTAGAATTCGTCCGTTCGCAGGCCCTCATCGTAGGCGACCGTGGTGATCGTCAACGCCTCGGAGAGGGTCATCGAGAGGGAGTCGTTCAGCGGCAGATTCAGGTCGTCGTCCCGCTTGCCCCAGTACTTGATCAGCGCGATGTTGGCGCCGGCGCGTGCGGTGGCCCTCAATTCGGACTCCGCCTCAGCCATCGCTCTCTCCCGGCAGGGGTGCCGAACCCAGCGAATGCAGGGCAGCTAGGTCCCCGGTGCCCGCGCAGAACATGGCGATGCGCAGCTCCTCGGCCAGCTTGCGCGCCAGGTCGTTTGCCGCCTCTTCCGAGTCCAGCACCGCGCGCAGGAACGGCAGCGCAATGCCGCAGACGTCGGCGCCCAGGGCCAGCGCCTTGGCCATCTCCAGCCCGGAACGTACACCACCGCTGCCGATGATCAGGGCCTCCGGGGCCGCCTGTCGGGCGTCCATCACCGCCCGCGCCGTGGGGATCCCCCAGTCACGGAAGGTGTTGCCCACCTCGCGGTAGAGCGGATCCGCCTGCCGGAGCGCCTCGACGCGGGCCCAGGACGTGCCTCCGACCCCGGAGACATCCACGCCTGCGCAACCGGCTTCCATGGCTCGCTGGACCAGGTGGGCGGGCATGCCTGCGCCGGTCTCCTTGAGCAGTACGGGCACGGCCGTGGCCTCCACGACCTCCTCGATGCGACCGAGCAGGCCGGAGAAGTTACGATCCCCTTCCGGCTGGACCATCTCCTGCAAGGCGTTGAGGTGCAGGCACAGCGCGTCTGCCTCGACGGCCGCCGCCAGCTCGCCGCACCGCTGCGGTGTGATCCCGTAGTTGAGTTGTACCGCTCCGATGTTGGCCAGCAGCGGGATATCCGGGGCCTGGCGGCGAACGCGGTAGGTCTCGGCCAGCCGTGGGTCTTCCAGCATCGGGCGTTGGCTGCCCAGGCCCATGGCGATGCCGGAGGCCTGGGCCACCCTGGCCAGGGCACGATTCACCTCGCCGCCGCGGGCCGAGCCGCCGGTCATGCCGGTGATCAGCAGCGGCAACGCCAGCGGCTTGCCGAGGAACTGCGTGCTCAGGTCCACCCGGTCGCCGTCCAGCTCCGGGAGCGCCTCGTGGGGTAGGTGTACGTGCTCCCAGCCAGCGGAGACGGTAGCTTCCACGTTCTCCAGCGCGCACAGATCCAGGTGGGCGTCCTTGCGCAGCATGACGATGAGGGCTCCCAGCCGGCGCTCCTCTGCCTCGTCCTTGGGGCGGATCTCCAGGCGCTGGCGCCAGCTTCCGTCGCTGCTGCGGGCTTCTTGAGCTGTGGCGGTGAGGCGCAGCGGTTGCTCGTCGGGGAGCGTCAGCTCCAGCTTCACGTCGGCGTCGGGGGCCAGCGGGCCGGGCAGCTCTAGCTCGCATTGGTGTGGGCCGAGGGCCGTGCAGGGCAAGGTGGCTTCGCCGTCCAGCCGGGCCTGGATGGGGCGGGCGAGGGTCACGAGTTGCCTGGTTGCCGTCATGGGTGCTGACCTTCCGGTGCGTGGTCCTCGTCAACCACGTCGTTTCTTCTTCTTGCGCTTCTTGTTCTTGCGGCGCCCGGCGGTGGGCTTCGCCGCCTCCTTGGCGTCCTCGGGAGGGGGCTCCGCGTCCTCGCCCACCGTCTCCTTGCGGCGCATCCGGGAGCGCAACGTCGATCCCATCCCGAAGGCGATGACCGCCACACAGACCCACGAGAACGTATCTCCGATGCGGGTGTACAGGGTCGGCGCGTAGACCAGCGGGACATCCTCGACCAAGGTCTCCTTGTCGTACGGCAGGGTCTGGTGCGTCAGCAGCCCGCGGGCGTCCACGACCGCCGAGATGCCCGTCGTCGCGACGCGGACCATGGGGATGCCGTGTTCGGTGCAGCGGTTGGCGGTGAGCATCAGGTGCTGGGACGGGCACGACGTGTCGCCGAACCAGGCGTCATTGGTGATGGTGACGAACAGGCGCGAGCCGGCCAGGACGTTGCGCCGGACCAGCTTGGCGCGGATCGCCTCGTAGCAGATCAGGAAGTTGAACGGCGCCCACTCCGTATCGTGGACCACCACATCCTCGCCCGGCTGGAAGTTGCCCACGCCTTCGATCTTGGCGGCCAGCTTGGGGACCAGCTCTCGCCCCGGCATGAACTCGCCGAAGGGCAGCAGGATCATCTTGTCGTAGCGGGGGCCGAGGGTCTGGTTGGGCATCAGGCGGAAGGCGCTGTTGTGGTAGATGACCTTGCGGGTGTCCGGATCCCGCTTGACGGTCAATCCACCGAGCCAGATCTCCATGCCGGTCTCGCTGGCCAGGGCGGCGATCTCCCGGCCCTTCTTGCCGGTGACGCGGTAGGGGGAGGCGCCTTCGGGCCAGACCACTACCTGGGCGCCCCGCGCGGCCGCTTTCCGGCTCTCCTCTAGATACTCCTCGAGGATGCCATAGCGGTTCTCCTTGCGGCGCTGGGCCCGTTCCTCGATACCCATGTTGAGCTGGATCAAGCCCACCCGCATCGTGGGGGCCTCCTCTTCCAGCCGGTCGATGGTCCGCAGGCGTACCGCCCCGTACAGCAGCGTGGCGATGAACAACGTCGCGGTGACCGCAGACAGGATGGCCATGTGCCGCGGCGTGACGACGCCGCGCTTGAGCACGAAGGTCTCGATGCCGGCCCAGGCCAGGCCGTTGACCAGCAGGACCAGGAAGCTCAGGCCGCGGACGCCGGTGATGCTCGCCAGCTGGAACAGAATCGGGTTCTGGTAGTGGGCCACGCCCTGGTAGAAGGGGAACAGCTGTGGATTGAGAAATTCACAGGCTACCAGCAGGGTCGCCACCGCAAAGGGCCACGCCGGTCCTGCCCATCGCTTGATGGGGGCATACGCCATGGCAAAGAAACCACAGTACATGCCCCAGGCCAGGGCAAAGAGGCACATCACGATGATAGCCAGCGACAGGGGCAGGTTGGAGAACCGCTGCACCGTCCCGGTGATCCAGTAGAAGATGGCCACGAGCGCCGAAAAACCGCTGAGCCAACCGAGCCAGAACCGTTGCTTGGTCGAGACCCCTTCCAGAGCCCACAACAGGGGAATCCAGCTGATCCAATGCAAGAACGTGAGGTTCGGAGGCGGCGAGATCAACGCCTGCGAGGCGCCGGTAAAAATCGCAGCCGCTATCCGCATCCACATCATGCTCACTCGTGTAGCACGTACCCCCGCGCGCGTCACCCTCAAGGCGCTGCGTGTGGACAGAGCAGCATGCCCCACCCCGAAGCAGGCGGCTATCGCCACCGCCTCCAGCCTGCGCTCCGTGGTTCCGGATCCTGGGCACGGTCGTCGGGTGGTCCGGCATACCGGCGCGTCCGGCGCCCCTTCTCCCTAATCTTCGAGCCTCCTCCTGTCCGTCCCGTACCCGGAGGCTCTCAGGTTGTCCCGGTCCCGGCTCCACTCCGCTACGGCCGGCTGGAGGCTACAGCTGGGCCATCCTACGGCGCCTCCAGCTCCGCTCCTCGGCGTCTCTCCCGCGGTGTGCCTCGCTCTGCTCGCTGCGCTGGGAGGGGGGGAACCTCCTTGCCCCCGTCTCTCGTCGCGGGGATTCTCCCCGTGACGTCCCTCCGGCGCGTTTCACGCGCTCCTCGGGCCGCTAACCCCGTCCGTTTCGGAACGAGTCGACATCAGGAAGATGCCGCTCCCAGCAGCTGGCCTACCATCGAAGCGATCGTGTCCGTGTCGCCGCCGCAGCCGATGGCAGCAACGAGCGCGTCCTGGAGGCAAGGCCAATGACTGCTCGCGATGTAGATCGCCTGTGGCACGGACTCGACCACGTAGCCTGAGGAGCCGAACCGGCCGGCAATCTCTTCCGGGGCCACGTCAGGGAACCGAGTCGCTGCGAGGATGCGGTCACGGACGACCGTGTCGGGCAGCGCGTTCCCAACGGCGGACAACGGGGCTATTCCTCGATCACCCCTGGCCATTCGATGCATGGCCACGAGGATAGCCAGCGCTCCGACGTAGGCTTCCTCGTTGCGATGTGTGATGCGGGACACGTAGCGCACCACCTCGCGGTCCGCCTGGGATAGGGGATCCACGAAGAAACCCAGCGGGGCAATACGCATCGCCGCACCGTTGCCTGCAGCGTACTCCCTGTCGTCCCTGCTAGCGCCCAGTGCTGACCTGTTGCAAGAGCTTGCAACGCGCCCAAGGCAATCACGTCCGACGATACGTCGATGTTTTCAAGCAGGCACGCCTGCCCCCCCCCGTGGTGCCGAGTCCTCGATGGCACCTCCCCTCCGTGCCGAGTCCTCGATGGCACCCCCCGTACCGGTTCTTCCTCACAAATTATCCCAAAAAATGAGTCCTCCCGTGATTCGCGATGGGGGTGAGGTTTGCCGCTCAGGCGCAGGACCACTGCTGGGCCGGCACACCGGTCGTGATCAAGGAACGAGGCCGCAGGCGTAGCAGCGCTACGTCAAGGCCGAGTGACGCCGAGCACGGCCGGTGGGACAAGCCTGAGTGGTGAACCTCACCCCCATCGCGGATCACCAAAAGAAAATGACCCGCCGGCCCCGGCGTATTCCGGGGGACTCGGCGGGCCAGGTGGTGGTGAGGGCGGGGCTGTCCTCGCCACCGGACTCGCGTTTCATGAAGTTAAACCGGCGAGTTCACAGTCGGTGAACAGACGATGCAAACTTTTTTTCAAGGTAAGTTATCCACAGCCATCGCAGAGTTATCCACAGCTTGGGCCGGGTTTTCCGCAGGGAGCTCACATACAACATGTTGGGCTGTGGATAATTAGACACCACAAGATATAGTGTTTTTTCGTTGACTGCGCTGCCGCCAAATAGGTAAATTTCAAAAGGACGGCGCGGCGGAACATGTAGTCGCGTATGAGCTGATTTTGCAGTGGAAGGCGCCGGTCATGAGGATGAAGAAGTCTCCGTGCAGCAGGAGCGTTGCGGATCCCGCTGCCGGGGGGAAAAAACAACCACTTCAGCGGTCGGCGCTCGATGAGGGCGTCCCGTGGTGCGACCGAATAGATGACGTTCGGTGGAGTACGCCGGTGCTGGTGTCGGCCGTGAAGTTCAAGGAACGGGTCCGTCGTCCAAAGAGAGACGATCGTGATGCGGCTCCTTTTTCCCCGGAGACATCGCGGCGGTTGGGGCTGAGATTTCCAGCTTCGACCGTCATTGCAGATCAACTGAGGCGCAACAGAGCGGTACGAGGCCGCCTGTCGCGCCTCAGGGCCGTTTTACGGTTGCCATCAGGGCGGTAGGGCAAGACGCTGGGGGTCGGTTTCGGCTCTCACCGATGATTGGCTGGCGGACGAGGGCAGGATCTTTCTGCGACGAAAAGATGGCCGGGCAAGGAGGCCCGGAAGTGGCAAAGGGTGTGCTGGACCTGAGGGGCGAAGTGCGCTTGGAGCAGGGATAGAAACAGGATCGAACAGTAGCCGGAGCAGGACTCACCAGGGCGTACGGAGAGCGGAGCGAGTGATGGAGACCACGAGGGCACAGAAAGAAGAGCAGCGGGGGACCGTCAAGGGGATCGAGAAGGGGCTCAGCGGCGCCATTCGATCCTATGGGGGGCTCAAGTTCGAGCGGTACCACAGCGTGGAGGGTGTGGATCCATTCGAGATGGTCGAGTGGGACACCCGGGACGCGGTCATCACGGGCGAAGCCGGCAAGATCGTCTTCGAACAACGGGGAGTCGAGGTCCCGGCGTCGTGGAGCCAGATGGCGACCAACGTCACGGCGAGCAAGTACTTCCGGGGCCACCTGGACACGCCCGAGCGCGAATACTCGGTCCGGGGCCTGGTGGGCCGCGTCGTGGATACGCTCCGCACCTGGGGCCTGGAAAACGGCTACTTCGACGACGAAGAGAGCGCCGGCATCTTCCGCGACGAGCTGGCCCACTACCTGCTCCACCAGAAGGTGGCCTTCAACA
>CAZDDH010000070.1:0-36609 GCA_964504165.1 uncultured Rickettsiales bacterium
GACTCAGCAGCATGATGGGAGGTCCGAAATGCCCCCTCTCGGAGGATGCGCCCCCGACGATGACGACGACAACGACACCGCCGATGACGACGATACGGTCATCGATTTCGACTGTGGGGATCTGCCCGAACCACCGGCGGCCTATCAGTGGACCGAACTCCCGCCCACCGAGGATTTCACCTTCGACGGCGACGGCTCCATGGTCCATTGTTCGGTGATCGACGGATCGTTCAGGGTCACCCAGTACGACGGTTCGTTCGAGATCATCATCCCCAGCATCTCCACGTGGCCGAGGGGCACGCGGTTCTTGTTGGACGGCAGCGTGGTCGTGGCCAATCCGGATATCTCGGCCCTGCAGCGGGTAACCCTGGACGGGGACAAGACCAACCTGACCTCCACCATCAACAATCCAAACGGCGTGGCGATCCGCGACGACGGGATGATCTACCTGACCTCCGGCGTCGGCGAGGTGTGGCGCGTCGATCCCGAGTCCGGCGCTGGCGAGGTTGTCGCCCAACTCGCCACCTCCTTCGACGGCATCACCTTCAGCCCGTCGTACGACACGCTCTACGTCAACTCCGAGATGGGCCAGATCTACGCCATGGGAGTGACGCCTGAAGGCGAGGTCGGATCCCTGGAACTCCTGACGGAGCTCGACCTCGGATGGGAGGATCTGCTCGACGGCATGACCGTGGACATGTGCGGCAACCTCTACGTCGTGCAGATGGGCGGCTACATCTGGCGCGTCACCCCAGACGGCGAGGCCGAGGTGTTCATCGATCTGGTTGCCTTGACGGGTGAATTCTGCGGGCTGGCGGCCGTGAACTTCGGATCCGACGCCGGGGGCTGGGAGCGCGACCACCTGTACGTCACGGACCTCATCGGTGGCGTGTACGAGTTCGACGTCGGGATCCCCGGGCGGGTGGAGCCGCATTTGCGGTGAGGGCTGGCGTTTTCGCTACGGACCGCCACGACCCAACACAGACCCCAACTAACTACCGAGATGAAAATCATCTCGCTCATAAGTTGGCCCAAATCCCAGCCTACGCTGGAGGCAACTCTGTTTCTTCGTCCCGAGGCTATGGCGGGGCGGCCTTCCGCCTAGAACGATCTTCGGGACGCCAGCGTCCCGACCTCCCGAGCCATGAAGAACCGTGATGATCAACTTCATCCAATCTTCATCCAATCCTAATCCTGGCCCCCTGAACGCTCCATGCCCGCTGACAGTCTTCATGCCGTGTTCGGTACGAGTTCGAAATCGCACTTCCGGAGCAATGCGTCAGTTACCGAACGTTCACACGAACGCGGTCCCCTTCGAAGGCTCTGCCGCCTGAATTGCTATGGGACTCAATCACGCAGAGTATGAATACGGTGAAATAGTCCTCTTTCGTTGCATCACCTCTTTGTACTGCACAATCGTAGTTATTCGTCTCGTCTGACCATGACGTAGTGGCTCCATAGGGTTCTTCGAGTCCGCCGGGATTCCACCAATCCGCTCCAGTTTGTATTTTGATTGCTTCACGGTCTCTCAGCAATTGGTCGGGAAGTTTATCTGTTGATTCAAGTAGTTCGGATAGGTCATCTTCGGTGCAGTCAAATCGGAAATAGTAGACGGCTGTGAAGACGATCCGTTCCTGTCCATGTATGTTAATCGCAGACGACGGCAATTCTGCCCCGAGGATGTTTATCAATGCATGGCCGATTTCTACCTCGTCGATATCCATGTCACCGCCACTGCAGCACCCGTTGGTCGTGGTAACGGCAAAAATCAAAACGATGAGCCGGAATAGATTTCTCAAACCCCCTACAACTCCCCCCAAACCCCCTCGGTCGCCCCAACCGCCGGCAAATACTCATCGATCACGAACCCCTCCAGATACTCCCCACAGATCCGGATGTAAGCCGGATCATCCCGGATCCAAAGCGCCTCACGCGCCCGCGAAACATGGTCGTCGAGCACCTGATTGAAGCTGAAGTGAACCTCATTGGCCTGGGTGCCGTACTGCTGATAAAGACGCTCGGCCTTGTCGATCTGCGCCTGGAGTTTTTCTGCTTCGAGGATGCACTCTTGCTCTAGCTGTTGCCGGAGCTGTTCGATGCCGCGCATCTCCTCTTGCTGGCGTTCCCACTCGGCCTTGTTGGCCGAGACGCGCTCCAGGTAGGGCTCGATGCCCTCGGGGCCGTGGAAACCCTCGTAGGTTTGCAAGGTGGACAGGGCGGCGTCGAAGTCGCCCAGGAGGTCCTGGACCATGGCCTTGTTGATGAGGGCCAGGGGGTGGTCGGACTGGACGGCGAGGATGGCGTCGTATTGGGAGAGGGCGGCGTCGAAATCGGCGACGCCACGGTAGGCGACGGCCAGGCCCAGCTGGGCGTCGAGGTTGCCGGGGTGGTGGTCCAGGGCGGTGGTGAAGTGGGCGGCGGCGGTGGGGTAGTCGCCGGAGCGGAAGGCCAGGTAGCCCAGGTTGAGGTTGGCCTGGAGCTGCTGGGGGTTCTGGGCGATGGCTTCGGTGAACTGCTGGGCGGCGAGGACCTCGTCGTCCAGGCGCAGGTAGGCCAGGCCGCGGGTGTTGAGGGAGTCGGCGTCCACCTGGCCGATGACGGCGGCCATGTCGATGACCAGCAGGGCCATGTCGTACTCGCCGTGGGTGTAGTAGGCGTGGGCCAGGACCTTGTAGGCGGTCTCGTTGCCGGGCTGGAGGTCCAGGGCCCGCTGGACCCAATGCTCGGCGCCGGCCAGGTCCCCAGCCTGGGCCAGAGCGCCGGCCAGATTGAGCATCATCGGTACGTCGTCGGGGACCACGGTGAGCTTCTGTTCGAAGAGGGCGGCGGCCTGATCCGGGCGGCCGGTGGTGGTGTAGAGGTGAGCCAGGTTGAGCAGGGGGCCGTCGGCAGCCGGATCCAGGGACAGCGCCTCCAGGTAGTACTGCTCGGCCAGCTCGTCCTGGCCCAGGTGCTGGGCAGCCCAGCCGGCGTTGTAGAAGTACTCGGGGCGGCGGCGATCTTCGGTGAATTCGGGGTCGGTCGACTCCGGATCACGCAGGTGGGGGGTAGCCAGCTCGCAGGCCTCGACGAAGGCGGCCAGGGCGCTGGAGTAGGTCTGCTCCAGGTCGGTGGTGCCCTGCTCCAAGAGCACCACGCCGGCCTGGTAGGCGGCGTGGGGATCGGGATCCAGGGTGCGGTTGCGGCGGGCTGTGCGGTCCAGCGGGCAACCGGCCTGGATGAAGGTCACGGCCAGCAAGAAGACAAACAGGGAAGGTCGATATCCACGCATGAGGCCCCTCCTCGCGATCCGGGGGATCGGGGTTGTGTTGACGCTGCTTGCATCAACGGGCGGGGGGGCAAAGGGTCACGGGCGGCCGGTTTACCTGGGGTGGCATCCGGGTGCAGAATTGAGAACAACGCGGGGAGATGGGCATGGGTTGGCGCTGGAAGCGGTTCGTGGGTTGGATCGGTGTGGTGGCGGTGGCCTGGGTGGCCGGCATACCGGTGGCTCACGGTGCAGCTGCCGAGGAACCCGCCACAGAGGACCCCGCCGTTGAACCCATAGACGAGGCGCCGCCCGTCGATCCAGACGAGATCGCCGTGTTGGCCAGCGGGACCCACGCCGAGTACTGCGCCGATATCTACAGCTCCCAGCTGGGCTCCATCGCCGAGGGCTACCACCAGGTGACCGACGCCTGGACGGCGGTGGACGCGGGCTACGCGGCCAGCGGGGAGCCGACGCTGCTGTTCTGGCGCGGCCAGCTGGCGCTGTGCCTGGGGCAAAAGGAGCTGGGGCAGCGGGACCTGGAAGACTTCATCGAGAACCTGGACGACGAGCAGCGCAAGCGGTTGAGCTCCATGGTGCGCTTGGCCCAGCAGCGCCTGACGCGCATCGAGCGGGGCAAGGACGAGCCCGGCGGCAAGAAGCGGGGCTACCAGAGCCGGAAGTTCACGGTGCTGCTGGAGGTGGGGCCGGCCTATGGGCCGTTCCAGACCCGGGAGACCGAGGTGGTGGTCGATAGCATGGGCTGGAACGGGTACTACCGGGTGGCCCGGCTGGAACCGGGGTGGGCGCTGCGTATCTCCATCGGATTCGACGTCCGCATCGCCAAGCCGGTCACCTGGCACCTGATGTTCGGCATGGTGACGGGGAACCACTACAAGGACGGGTGGCGCCTGGAGGCCACCGAGACCGAGGACAAGGCGCTGGAAGACGAGATCGCTGGCTTCATCGAGGGGGTCGAGCTGGGTAGTGGAGAAGACGCCATCGAGTTGGGAAAGAACAACTGGATCGAGCTGCACACGGGCCCAGGCGTCCTGCTTCTTCCCAACCGGCAGGTGACCCCGGTGATCCGGATCGCGGCGTGGATCCGCGGTTACCCCGCTCAGGAAAACGCCGGGTATGGCTACCAGAAGATGCACACCTGGACCGTGGGCGGTCTGGCCGCCTTCGCCGGCCTGGCCGTCGACAGCCCCAAGGCCCCGGGGTTCAGCATCGGGGTCTGGCTGGCCGCGGACGCCACCGACGGCAACGTCGAGGAGAACAACGCCCTACCCGACGTGAACATCGACGATCTGAAGACCGCCGCCAAGGACCGCGCGTCGGTGATCACCGTCTTCCCCCGCGTGGCCGCCCGCTTCAATTTTTAGCCCCAACGCCCGTGTTACCCTCCCCCGCAGGAGGCACCGATGTGGCATCGGGTCCTGTTGCTGGGGTGGTCGATGGTCTTGCTCAACGGCTGTGCGCACGGTGGATCCCTGATCGACGATGACCCCATCGGTGAGCTAGCGCTGATCCCGCTGCCGGTGTCCGTGGCGGGCGATACGGGCCACCTGCACCTGACGGAGGGGACGCGGATCGTGGCCTCCGCCGGTGCGGAGCCGGTGGGGGAGCTACTCGCCCAGCAGCTACGCCCGTCCACCGGCTACCCCTTCGATGTGACCGACGAAGACGCCGCCCCCGGCGACATCCAGCTGCAGCTGGACGACGGGGAAGGGGAGGGCACCGAGGCCTACCGCCTGACGGTCTCGGCCGAAGGCGTCCTGATCACCGCCCCCGCCGCCGCCGGCTTGTTCTACGGCACCCAGACCTTGCTCCAGCTGCTCCCCGCCAGCATCGAGTCCGCCACGGCCGTGGACGGCGTGGAATGGCGGGTGCCGATGGTGACCATCGAGGACCACCCCCGCTTCGAATGGCGGGGCGCCATGCTGGACGTGGCCCGCCACTTCTTCGGCGTCGATGACGTCAAGCGCTTCATCGACCAGCTGGCCCGCTACAAGCTCAACCGCTTCCACATCCACCTCACCGACGACCAGGGCTGGCGGATCCACATCGACGCCTGGCCCGATCTGACGGCCATCGGCGGCGCCACGGCGGTGGGGGGCGGCCCGGGGGGCTTCTACACGAAGGCGGATTACGCCGAGATCGTGGCCTACGCCGCTGCCCGCCACATCCAGGTGGTGCCGGAGATCGACATGCCGGGCCACATCAACGCGGCCCTGGCCTCCTACGGCGAACTCAACCCCGACGGCGAGCCTACCGAGCCCTACACCGGCATCGACGTGGGCTTCAGCTCCCTGTGGCTGGACGGGGAGATCACACAGCAGTTCGTCACCGACGTGCTGGGGGAGGTGGCGGCGATGACCCCCGGGGCCCACCTGCACATCGGCGGGGACGAGGCGGCGGCCACCGAGCACGACGACTACGTGGCCTTCATCCAGCAGGTGCAGGGCATCGTGGGGGCCCAGGGCAAGACGCTGGTGGGCTGGGAGGAGATCGGCAACGCGGCGCTGGATGCCCCGTTCGTGGCCCAGTACTGGCGCTCGTCCGACGACGCGCTGGCCGCGGCGGCCCGGGGGGGCCAGGTCATCGTCTCCCCGTCGGCCCATGCCTACCTGGACATGATGTACGACGCCGAGTCCCCCATCGGCCTGTTCTGGGCCGGCTACACCGATGTGGAGGACGCCTACCGCTGGGATCCGGTCATCGAAGGCCTGACCGAGGACCAGATCCTGGGGGTCGAGGCCTGCCTGTGGACCGAGACCGTGGAGACCCGCGACCACATCGACTACCTGGCCTTCCCGCGCCTGCTGGGCCACGCGGAGATCGGCTGGTCGGCCGCGGGGGCCGGCAGCTGGGACGAGTACCGCACCCGCCTGGCGGCCCACGGCGCACGCCTGGATGCCCGGGGCATCGCGTTCTACCGCTCGCCGCTGGTGGACTGGTAGGAATTCGCGGGGAAACCCGGCCCGGGGATCAGTCGAACAACTCCTTGATCTGCTCCGCTTCTTCCTCGAGCTGCTGCCAGCGGTCCGTGTCGATCTCCAGGATCGAGCGGGCGTTGAACAGGCTCTCCCGATCCGAGTGGTCGAGGCCTACCGAATCGTCCACCAGGTACTCCTCGGTGAGCACGGTGACGCCCATCCCGTTGCACAGCTGTTCGGCGATGCAGACCACCGAGGGTAGGGGACCCTGGTTGTCGTCGAAGCGGATGTCGTGGTGCCGGCTGACCGTGTTGACCAGGTCGGGGTAAAGCCGCCACATGCGCGTGAGGATGCCCGACGTCTCCTGATGCACGGAGTTGATGACGGGCCACAGGGGGGCCAGATCCGGGCTGCCGCCCTCGAACTTGCCCTCCTCCAGGGCGATGAGCACGCCGGCGATGCCCGCGTCGTGGAACAGGCCGCACATGAAGGCGTATTCCCCCTCCAGCTTGAGGTGCCGGCAGATCATCCGGCTCAGGTGGGCGGTGAGGATGCTGTGCCGGCGCAGGCGCTCCATGGCGTCGCTGTAGTCGTTGCCGCGGAAGACCCGCATGCCCACGGCCACCTCCATGGCCAGGTCGCGCAGCGTCTTGAGCCCCAGGCGCAGCAGGGCCTGCTTGAGGGAGCGGGCCGGCTGGGCGCGGGCGTACATCGGCGAGTTGCAGATGCGCAGCAGCTGGCCGGCCAGGAGCTGGTCCTGCTCCAGCAGGTGGGCGATCTCGTCGAAGTCGGCGTCCCGCCGCTGGGAGTAATCCAGCAGCTCCATGGCGGCGCCGGGGAGCATCGGCGGCCGGTACTCGGGGGACTGGAACAGGGCCAGCAGGTGGCGGCACAGGGCGTCCCGATCCGCAGGCGAGCCGGGGTTGGCGCCCACGTCGGCCACCGTGCGGATGAACCTGGGGTCATATCTGGAAATGCGACGGTCACTCATCCCGTGTCCCTCCACCACGCGGCAGTCCTTGCCGCGGGCGAACATGGAATCTTGGCTACAGGATCGATCTTACCCCGGATAAGACATAGATCTCAGGGGAGAACTTGACCGAAGTGGTCGCACAACGGGGTATTCTTGCGTCCAGTGAACCGGCCCAACCCAGCGCTGCTCCTCCCGGCGACCGTCTTGGCGGCCTTGCTGGGCTGTGTGCTGGTGGGCTGCCAGCCCGAACTCCCGCCGCCGGCGGAGGTGACGGCCATCCCCGACGGGGACGGGGACGGCGTCGGCGTGGATCAGGACTGCAACGACGACGATCCGACGATCTACCCCGGGGCCCCGGAGCGCTGCGACGGCCTGGACAACGACTGCGACGGAGCCCCCGGCTGGGACGAGGCCGACCTGGACGGCGACGGGTACGCCATCTGCGCAGGGGACTGCTCGGACGGGGTCGCCGCGGTCCACCCGCTGGCCCCGGAGGTCTGCAACGGCGCCGACGACAACTGCAATGGCTCGATAGACGAGATCTTCGACGACGATCACGACGGCTTCACCACCTGCGGCAACGACGGCGAGCTGGGCACCCCCGACGACGACTGCGATGACCACGATGCCTCCCTCAACCTCGCCGACGCCGACGGGGACGGCTACACCACCTGCCGCGGCGACTGCGACGACACGGACGCGTCCCTCAATCCCTACGACCTGGACGGGGACGAACAGGACACCTGCTCGGGGGACTGCGACGACCTGGATCCCACCGTCTTCACGGGCGCCGCGGAGCTTTGCGACCGCACGGACAACGACTGCGACGGCGCCCTCCCGGCCGATGAGCTGGACACGGACGGGGACGGGCACACCCCTTGCGAGGGGGATTGTGACGACACGGACGCGTCCCTCAATCTAGACGACGCGGACGGGGACCTGGCCAGCTCCTGCGGCGACCAGGCCGTGGAGCCGGACTGTGACGACACGGACGCGGCGTTGAACCAGCAGGACGCGGACGGGGACGGCTGGAGCACCTGCGCCGGGGACTGCAACGACCACAACCCCATCCGCAACCTCGACGATCTGGACGGGGACGGCCAGCACACCTGCGCGGGCGATTGCGACGACAACGACCCCACGCTCAACACCCTGGACGCGGACCTGGACGGCACCACCAGCTGCGATGGGGACTGTGACGACGACTGCGCCGAGCTGAACCTCAACGACGTGGACGGGGACGGTTACGACACCTGCGGCAGCCAGGCGGCCCCGGACTGCGACGACGCCGACGCCGCCATCCACCCGGACGCCTTCGAGGACTGCGGCGACGGGGTGGACAACGACTGCGACAACTCGGTGGACGAGAACGACCTGGAATGCGGCGGCAGCACCTTCATGGTGGTGTGCGACGCCCGCGGCAACGACAACGGCATCAACGAGGCCATCGTGCTGGAGATGGTGGACGAGGCGTTGACCCAGGGGGCGGATTTCTTCGTGGCCTCCGGGGACATGGTCAACGGGACCCCCGACGAGGTGACCTTCGAGAGCCAGCTGACCTCCTGGGTGGACGCCATGTCCCCGCTCTACAACGCGGGGATCGGGGTCTTCCCGGTGCGCGGCAACCACGAGGACCACAGCGTCGATGCGTGGAACAACGTCTTCAGCGGCCAGTACCAGAACCCCCTCAACGGCCCCCCCGGTGAAGAGAACCTCACCTACGCCGTCGAGTACCCGGGGGTGCTACTGCTGTCCATGGACGAGTACGTCAACCGCGCCCGCGTGAACGTGGGTTGGATGGCCGAGCAGCTGGCGGCCAGCGACGCGACCCACATCTTCGTCCAGGGGCACGAGCCCGCCTTCAAGGCGTTCCACAGCGACTGCCTGGACGACAACCCCTCCAGCCGGGACGCCATGTGGAGTGCCATGGCGGCGGCGGGGGGCGGCACCTACTTCGCCGGCCACGATCACTTCTTCAATATGGCCCGGGTGGACGACGGCGACGGCGACCCGGACAACGACATGTTCCAGGCCATCGTGGGCACGGGCGGCGCGCCGTTTTACTACTGGTCGGGCAACTACGACGGCGACAACGGCGCCTGGGCGCCGCTGAACCTCTACCACTCGGGCGAGTACGGCTACCTGATGGTGTCGGTGGCGGGCAACCAGGCCAGCTACACCTACTGGGAGCGGGATCCGGTGACCGAGATCTACAACCCGGTCTACGGCCCCTACGTGCACCAGAGCGTCGATGGGCGCGAGGCCGAGTGGCTCTCCTTGCGGCAGGGGGTGGACGGGTATGCGGGGGCCATCGATACCTTCTTGGAAGAGGATGATCCGGCCGCGGACAACAGCGGCCAGTGGATCCTGATCGTCGGGACCATGGAGCCGGGGGTGACCCAGGCGCTGCTGCGCTACGACGGCCTGTTCGGCAACGGCGTGGGGCAGGTCCCCACCGACGCCACCGTCCTGTGGGCCGCGCTGGAGCTGGGGGTCACCACCTACGGGGACGGCGCCAGCGTGCACCGCATGGTCATGGACTGGCAGGGTACGGACAGCTGGGACACCTTCGGCAACGACGGCGTCCAGGCCGACGGCGTGGAGGCCGAGGCGGTGGCGGACGTGGTCACCCGCCGGGTCCAGTACGGCGCGACCTACGTGGACGTCACCGCCAGCTTGCAGGCCTGGCTTGCCGACCCGGATCCGGAGGCGGCTAACCGGGGCTGGGTGTTCCTCCCCGATGGCCCCGGCGGCTGGCAGTTCGACTCGTCCGATGGCGCGGAGGCGCCGGTGTTGATGGTGACCTACGAGGTGCCTTGACGGCGGGAGCCCCCGCCACTGCGTGGTAGACTGGCGGCCACGAACGGGGCGAACACCATGCACGGCAGATATTCATGGGTGATCGTCGCACTGCCCCTGGTGCTGCATTCGAGCTGCAAGCAGACCGACTGGGAGTACGACGCCGACGGCGATGGATACGACGACGAGGACGATTGCAACCCGGGGGATGCCACGATCTACCCGGGCGCCGAAGATCCCTTCGGGGACGGCGTCGACCAGAGCTGCGACCAGTGCACCGACGGGGAGCTGGGCCGCGAGGGGGACGGCGTGGACCAGGACTGCGACGGGTACCCCCTGGATCACCCGGACGGGGAGAGCCTGCTCGCCGATTTCGACGAGTGGGACTGCAACGACAACGACGGCACCATCCACCCGGGGGCGGAGGAGATCTCCGGGGACGGCATCGACCAGAACTGCGACGAGATGGACTGCGACGACGTGGACGGGGACGGCGAGTGCGGGGACTCGGATTGCGACGACGAGAACCCGGCCCTGAACAACTTCGATGTGGATGGCGACGGCTACACCACCTGCAACGATCCCCCCGACTGTGATGACGGGGATGCCAGCATCTCCCCGGAAGACGCGGACGGGGACGGGGCCTCCGATTGTGATGATCCGCCGGACTGCGACGACGACGATCCCGCGCTGAATCAGGACGACGCTGACGGGGACGGGTACACGACCTGCGACGGCGATTGTGACGACGCGGACGCGGATCTGTCGCTGGACGACCTGGACGGCGACGGCTACTCCTCCTGCGACGGCGACTGCCACGACGGGGACGGCCAGATCGGCCCCGGCGCCACTCCGGAGACGGCCTGCGACGATGGGGTGGACAACGACTGCAACGGGATGGTCGATTGCCTCGATTTTGGCTGCCACGGGGCCGCCGCCTGCCCGCTGGCCGGGTTCGTCACCGTGCACGCCGGCACGCCGTTCACGATGGGGAGCCCCGGAGACGAGGTGGGCGGCCATCCGTCCGAGACCCAGCACGAGGTGACCCTGACGCGGGACTACGAGATCGGTATCACCGAGGTGACCCAGGCCGCCTTCGAGGTGCTGCTCGGTTGGAACCCCAGCGACTGCTCAGACGGGTGTGGCGACGACTACCCGGTGCAGGACATCAGCCTGTGGGACGCGGCGGCCTACGCCAACGAGCTGTCCGCTCATCGGGGGCTGACGCCCTGCTACGAGCTGGACGCTGTGGTGTGCGTCGACCTGCTCGAGGTCCCGGACTACTGGGACTGCTTCAACGACCTGCAGGACGGTATCGGGGATGCCGAGATCAGCCTGGGCGGCGGAGCCAGCTCGCCGTATGAATGCGAGGGCTTCCGCCTGCCCACGGAAGCGGAGTGGGAGTACGCCGCGCGCTCGGAGGGCACGGTCTACGACGCCTTCCCCGCCGGTGGCAACCTGCTGGTGGGGGACGAGGAGTACGACGATCCCTACCTGCTGCTGGACGACGGGTCATACCTCGACGATCAGTCCTGGTTCTACGGGAGCAGCAGCGGGGTGCTCCACCCGGTGGGGCTGCTGGATCCCAACCCCCTGGGGTTGTACGACATGGCGGGCAACCTGATAGAGCGCTGCTACGAAGACTGGGATCTCTACCCCGGGGCCGCCGTCGAGGACCCGTGGGTCGCCCCCATCGACGATTCGATGATCACCCGGGGAGGATCCTGGTGGACCGACCCATGGACCCACCGCTCCGCGTGGCGTAGCCAGTCCTGGCCCGACTACCGGGACGGCAAGATCGGCGTGCGCCTGGTGAGGACACTGTGATGCTCGTATCTAGACCGGTCTTCCTGCTGTTCCCGATGCTGGCGATGGCCCTGGCGACAGGTTGCCGGGAGGCCAAGATCGACTACGACTTCGACGGCGACGGGGTGGACGACGAAGACGATTGCGAACCCCAGAATGCCGACGTCTTCCCCGGCAACATGGACATCTGCGGCGACGGCGTCGACGTGGACTGCGATTCCTGCGGCGGGGAGCACCCGGACGGTGCCGGGGACGGCATCGACGGCGACTGCGACGGCTTCCCGGCGGATCCTGGCGAGTGGCTGGCGCAGGGCAGCTGCACGGTCTGGGACTGCAACGATGACGACGCCACCATCTACCCCGGCGCGCCGGAGATCCCCGACGACGGCACGGACAGCGACTGCGACGGCAGCGACTGCGAGGACAAGGACGGGGACGGGGATTGCGCCGAGAGCGACTGCGACGACAACGACGCCACCCGCAACTCCGCCGATCTGGACGGCGACAGCTACAGCACCTGCAACGAGCCCCCCGACTGCGATGACGGGGATCCCACCGTGTCCCCCGCGGACGAAGACGGGGACGGCAACTCCACCTGTGATGGCGACTGTGATGACAGCGACGCGTCGCTGAATCTCAACGACGGGGACGACGACGGGGGCAGCACCTGCGACGGCGACTGCGATGACACGAACGACGAACTGAACATCGCGGACGCGGACGGGGACGGGTTCACCACCTGTGACGGGGACTGCAACGACAACGCCGCCGCGGCCCACCCGGGGATCGTGGAAGAGGACGTCTGTAACGACTACCTGGACAACGACTGCGACGACGTCCTGGACTGCCTGGAGCCCGAGTGCCTGGGCGGCGGCAGCTGCCTGCCCTCCGGCTTCGTGAGGATCCCCGCGGGGACCTTCGATATGGGCAGCCCCGAGGATGAGTACGGGCGGGTGGCGGAAGACGAGTCGTTGCACAACGTGACCCTGACCCGGGACTTCGAGATCGGCGCCGCCGAGGTGACCCAGGCGGAGTTCGAGTCGGTCATCGGCTGGAACCCCAGCTACTGCAACGCGGGCTGTGGGGACGACTACCCCGTCCAAAACGTGTCCTGGTTCGAGGCCGCCGTCTACGCCAACGAGCGCTCCATCCTCGAGGGGCTCGTGCCTTGCTACACCTTCAACAGCGTCAGCTGCTGGGACGGGACGGACGCGGGTACGGATGGTCTGGCCTGTTTGAACGCGACCCAGAACGGGATCCAGTGGGCCTTCCTGGGCGTCACCGCGGCTTCACCCTACGAGTGCGAGGGCTACCGCCTGCCCACGGAGGCCGAGTGGGAGTATGCCGCGCGCTCCGCCGGGATGGTGACGGACGCCTTCCCCAGGGGCGGCAACCTGATGAACTCCGGCAACGCGGATGACTGCAACGGCAACCTCCAGCTGGACGACGGCACGGTCCTGGACGACCAGGCCACCTACTGCGGGTACGGCGACGGCGGCAACCAGACCGTGGGCACCCGCCTGCCCAACACGGTGGGCCTGTACGACATCAGCGGCAACGTCTACGAGCTGTGCCAGGACAAGTACGACGACTATGACGGCACGGCCACCGACCCGTGGGCGGCCCTGGGCACGTACGTGGTCATCCGCGGGGGATCGGCGGGCAGCATTCCCAGCAACGTGCGCCTCGCCTGGCGCCGGTACGGCCAGGGGCCGGCCGATGATCTGTACTGGGTCGGGTTCAGGCTGGCCCGGACGTTGCCCTGAGCCGGGTCTACTCGCCCACGGCGACGAACCGCAGCTCCCCGATCGCTCCCATCAGCGATGGCCCCAGAACCACGCGGATCTCCAGATGGCTCAAAGCATCGAGGCCTTCGTCGGTGAGGAAATGGTGCCGCAGATCGAGGGTCTCCAGGGAGCCCAGGCCGGGCACCCCGGCCAGGGCCTTCGCGCCGCGGTCGCCGAGCGTCCCCATCGAAAGATCGAGCACCCTCAATCCCGGCGGCAGCCCCTAGCCCGCCAGCACCCGGACGACGTCGTCGGTGATGTCGCTGTTGCGCAGGCCCAGGTACCGGAGTTCGGGGAAGCGGCCCGCACGCAGCAGCGGGCGCAGGTCGTCGGCGCTCCCGTCGAAGCCGTAGTCCGCGTCACCTAGCCACAGCTCCAGGTGCTCGAGGTTGGGCAGCCGCGCGCTGGCGAGTTGGCGGAGGAAACCGTGGGACAGTCCACCCGATTCCACGATCAGGGATTCGAGTCCCTCGTGTACGGGGGCGTCCCGGAACGGCCCGTCGCCGATGCGGAGGCGCAGGCAGCGCAGGCAGCTGGCGCTGCCGATGTCCAGGCTGGACGGCGGGGGTTGGTCGACCAGCAGGTGAAGCACGTGCTTGGGCGCGACGCCGGGTAGGGCGTGGTAGCACAGCAGGTGGCCGTCGTTGGTGTCGGACGGGAGGGCGAACTGGGGTGAGGCGCTGTCCGCCAGGCGGCGGAGCCGAGCCGGATCACCGATGACGTACTCCGGCGCCTGATCGAGTTCCAGGATGGTCTTCAACCACCACCTCCCCGTGCGCCGGGGATATCATCACGGCGCCGGCAGGATGAACAGCACGAAGTACCGCCCCCAGGCGTCGTCGTCCGGCTGGTAGTAGCTCACCCCGATGGAGACGGGCAGCTCGGGGCTGCTGAGCATCTCGTCGGAGAACTCGACCTGGTCCAGGTCCGAGGTGGTCACGCACCAGGCCCGGGAGGAGCGGTTGAGGGTGGCTACGGCCTTCTTGTTGGCCTTGGACATTACATCGTTGGGATCCTTCTTGCGCACCGTCCGCACCGCGTCCTGGACGATGTCGTCCAGCTCGGGGACCCCCACCGGGGCGGCCACGCCGGCCTCGGTGCGCGCGTCGTTGAGCAGCTGCCAGACCTGGGCCCGGTACGCCTCCTCGGCGCTGTCGTCGAACAGCCCGTAGGTGGCCACCATCGCGGCGAGGGCGTCCGGCTCCGAGGAGACCAACGCGCCGATGGCGATGCGGTCCGCTTCGGGGGCCATCATCACCTGCCGAGCCACGGGGCTCGCCAGCGCGTCGTTGAGCCAGTCGCCCACGTCGTGGGTGTGTATCTGGTAGCTGGAGCTCAGCGTGCCGTCGACGATGACGCCGTCCACCTCCCATCCGGCGTAGAGGCCCATGGCGATGGTGTCGCGCAGGGCCGCATCGCTGCCGGACTTCTGGGCGGCAAAGTAGTGGGGAGCGAGGCGGGTGGCGGTGACGCTCTGGCCCTCGGCGTGCTCCACGGCCTGCAGGCCGGCCTGCGCCCGCACGGCGTTGACCTGGGCCAGCAGGATGTCGCTGAAGGTGGCGGGATCGGAGACTTCGTGGCTGCCCACATAGGGCGTGAACGAAAAGTGCCCCGAGGGCTGCCCGCCGGGGAAGACCACCGAGGCGAACACGTTGCTGCCCATGAAGCGCCCCTCCTGGAAGGCGCTGAGCACCACCGTGGCCTGGTCGTCCTCCGGGGCGGTGGGGCAGGCGATGTCGAACAACGGCAGTTCGACGTGCTCATCCACCTGGCAGCGGGCCGTCGAGAATCGGCCTTGATTGATCAGCGCGGAGACGCTGACCGCCTCCAGCAGGACCTCGCCGCGCATGTGGATCAGCCCCTCGTCGTCGGGGATGAAGGTCATCTCCTCGATGAATACCTCCGGCGTGCCCTGCACGATCACGAAGGCGGCCATGCCGTCCTGGCGGCCGGCCCACATGCCCAGCGCCTCGGGCTTGGCCGCGGCCGCCGCTGTGGCCATCTCCCCGATGGACTCGCTCCAGCGCTCGAACAGCTCCTCGTCGGGGACGTCGTCGGGGACCTCGCCGGCGATCCAGTTGGTGCTCACGGCGCGCACCGTCGCGCCGCAGCGCGCGATGATGAAGTCGTCCAGGGAGTCGGACGGCCAAGCCTCGTTGGCCATCCGGAACAGGCCGATCTCACGGGCCACGCAATGCATGGATTCGCTGAGTTCCGGGGTGATCCCCGCGGCGGCGATCTCGTCGGTGAGCAGGGCCCACCACGGCTCCTCCGACTCGAAGGGCGTGGGCATCAGTGACTCGGGGAACGGCCCGGCCAGGTCCCAGTGCTCCAGGCGGGCTTCGTCCTTGGTGAAGACCTCGGCCGGTGCGGGCGCCGCTGCGATCTCCTCCAACTCGGTGGCGGAGGGGAAGCGGCCGCTGATGATGCGCTTGCGGCAGCCTGCGTGGGCCATGGCCAGGATCAGGCAGACGGCGATCAAGACGAGGACACGTCGGTTCCCCATGGTCGTACTCCGGGTATTGTAATCGGCCGGGGTCCCCCCCCGGCAACGCCTGATTCATGCCGGATTCCAGCCCTTGTGGCAAGGGCGTGCATTGGAATACCCGGCCCCCTGCGTTATATGGCGTGATGTTCACGAATATTGTTGGGTATGGGGCCTCGGCGGCGTATTCCAGGGACAGGGATGGGTATGACACAAGGACGGGTCATTTGCTGGCTGTTGGTGCTCGTGGGAGCGGTGGGTGCAGCGCGGGCCGGGGAAGACGCCCCGGAGGACGTGGCGGTGCTCCAGCTGGAGAGCTTCGACCGGGTGTGGGAGCTGGTCCGCGATCGTTACCCCGACCCAACCTTGCAGGGGGTGGACTGGGAGGCGGAGCGGGCGCGTCACCGGCCCCACGCCGCAGAAGCCGCGACGGCCTCCGAGCTGCGGCCGGTGCTGGCGTCGATGCTGGCCACGCTGGATAGCTCCCACCTGACCATCATCGCCGGCGACATGGAGATGAACCGGGCCTGGAAGGCGCTGGGCTCGGATCCCAACCAGCTGGGCAAGGGCGACCTGGGCCTGGAGCTGCGGGTCATCGACGGCTACCTGCTGGTCTCCCATGTGGCGCCGGGGAGCGCCGCCGAGGAGGCGGGGGTGCAGCCGGGGTGGGCGCTGGCCGTGGTGCACAAGGTGGCGATCCAGGACTTCGTCGAGCACGTGCGGCCCTACGTGGAGGCCCGCTATCCCGGCTCCGCCAACGTGGACGACATGGTGGCCCAGGCGCTGGAGATGCTGGCCAACGGTGGCCCGTCGGGGAAGCAGGTGCTGACCTTCGTCGACGGCAACGACCGGCCCCGCAAGCTCCGTATCCCCTGCCAGCCCGCTCGCTGGACGGACGAGTCCATGTACCACGGGGCGTCGCACCACCCCATCCGCTGGCATCACCAGGTGCTGCCGGACTCGTCCGTCGGCTACCTGCGCTTCAACCAGTTCGCCATCCCCGTCCCCGAGCTCTTCGAGGGGGGGCTCCGCGAGCTCGACGAAGCAGGCGTGGAGGGGCTGATCGTCGATCTGCGGGGCAACGTCGGCGGCTACAAGATGATGACGGCCGCCCTGGCCGGCTACCTGTCGTCGGACGTATGGCTGAGCCTGGGCACGTTCATCAGCCGGGAGGGGGAGAACTCCCTGCTGGTGGCACCCCGGGACACGGCCGGATACGACCGCAAGCCGGTGGCCGTGCTGGTGGACCAGCGCTCGGCCAGCGCCGCGGAGATCTTCGCCATCGGCCTGCGGGACTTCGGCCGGGTGCGGCTGTTCGGCGAGCGTACCTCCGGGGAGGTCATCGCGTCCCTCGGTGAGCCGTTGCCCAACGGCGACACGCTGGTGCTGCCGGTGGAGGATTTCTTGACGCCGTCCGGGACCGCCGTCGAGGGGATCGGCGTGCGGCCGGACGAGATCGTGGCGCCCACCCGCGAGGACCTGCTCGCCGGGCGGGATCCGGTGGTGGAGGCGGCCCGCGCCTGGCTGGAGGACCCGGATCGCCGGGAGCCGAGCGTCCGGGCGACGTCCAGCTACATCGATCTGGTGCGGCAGGAAGGGGATGGCGCCGATCCGGTGAAGCCGGACGAGCCGGACGAGCCCATCGTGGGTTCGGACGACCTGCTGCCGGACGCCCGCGAGGTGTTGCGGCGCCACCGGGCCACCATGGGGGGGCACGCGGCGTACGAGGAGCACGACCGCAGCATCCAGTACGCCACGATCCGGCCGCCGGGGCACCCCGCCCCCTGCCAGCTGACCACCTACCGGGCCGCTCCCCGCAAGATGATCGAGCGCACGGATTGCCCGTCGATGCCGGTCATCGAGCGGGGCTACATCGATGGTGTGGGCTGGATGATCCACCCCATCACCGGCACGCTGGCCCTCACCGGAGACTCGGCGGAGATCTTCCACCGCGCCGCCGCCTTCGATAACGAGTACCGCCAGCTGGAGCACGGCCTCGACACCATGACGGTGTCCCTGGACCGCTACGGCGACCGGGAGGCCTACGCCGTGCGCAGTGAGGAGCCGGACGGGGTGGTCGTGCGGTATTACGATGTGGAGTCGGGGGTGCTGCTCGCAGCGGTGATGCAGCCGGGCCCGGAACAGGTCGTCATCGAGTACGGTGAGCTGGTCTTCGATCCCGACGACTTCCCGGACCTGGAGGTGCCGGAGGCGGTCCGGGTGCAGATCCGCGAGTGATCTAGAACTCGTGGATCGACTGGTAGATCTCCGGGTTGAAATCGGCCCGTAGTTTGATCAGCGGATTGAAGGTGGCCTGCCGCTTCTCCAGGATGAACGACTCACCCGGACCCTTCAGATCCCCTTCGATAGCCCGCTTGTCAAAATCGATCTCGGTCCGCTTCTTGTAGATCACGCGGGGTGCGTCCTCGTCATCCGCCGAGTCGGCCTGGGCGTAGGCGACGGTGGTCATTCCAAAGACGAACATCAGGGCAAAAAGACTGGCGAGTGCGCGCTTCACGGTGTGCTCCTCCGGTTGGGTTGATGTCCGTTCAACGGGGTGGCCGCCGAGTCGTTTCACCATGAGCCTCCTTTTCTTGACGAAAAACATACCAACAAGTATGCAACGTCGGGCTATCATACAAATAAGTATGAATCAGCCAAAGGAGGCCCACCATGATGACCCGACCCCTTCCCACTCCGAACCCCGGACGACTGTTCTTCTTGCTGGCGGCGGCCTCCGGGCTGCTGATGCTGGTGGCCTGCCCGCGTACCGAGGAGGAGACGGCCCTGGAGCCGATCCCCGAGCGAGGATCGGAGATCGTCATCGATCCCGCGGACGGAGGGGCACCCGCCGAGGCGTCCAAGGATGACCCGGCCGGCCACCCGGACGCCGGCGAGGGCGCCCGGGCCAAGGGGGAGGAAGGCGAGCCGTCGGAAGACCTGAAGAAGGCCCGGGGGACCAAGGAAGCCATGTCCCAGGCGGCCGTCGACAAGCAGATCGCCGAGAGCGCCGGGGTGCTGGGCAGCCTGGAGAGCAGCAACGGCGACCTGCACGGTGGCAGCACCGGCGCGGGGTACGGCGCTGGCGGCCTGGGGGTGCGGGGAACCGGCACCAGCGGCGGCGGCCACGGCCACGGTGGCCTGGCAGTCCAGGGGTATGGTACCAGCGCCGGCTACACGGGGGCCGGCCATGGCGAGAAGCTTGCCCGCCACAAGAGTTCCCGCGGGTCGCAGGCGCCGCAGGTTGCGCCCTACAGCTACCTCCAGGACCCGGCGCAGGTCTACACCCCCGGCCACAACACCGAGGCCTATAGCCACCTCACCGACAACCCGTTCCTGGAGGCCGACCCCAACCCCCTGTCCACCTTCTCCATCGACGTGGACACGGCCTCCTACGCCAACGTGCGGCGCTTCCTCGACAGCGCCACGCCGCCCCCCAAGGACGCGGTCCGTATCGAGGAGATGGTGAACTACTTCAACTACGACTACGCCTCTCCCGGCGGCGACACGCCGTTTTCCTCCCACGTGGAGGTGGCCGGCTGCCCCTGGAACCCGGACCACCGGCTGGCCCGCATCGGGCTCAAGGGCTGGGAGATGGAGCAGGACGAGCGGCCGGCGAGCAACCTGGTGTTCCTGCTGGACGTGTCCGGATCGATGATCCCCAACAACAAGCTGCCGCTGGTGGTGGAGGCGCTCAAGCTGCTGGTGGACCAGCTGGACGAGCGGGACCGCATCGCCATCGCCGTCTACGCCGGCGCCTCGGGGCTGGTGCTGCCCTCCACCTCGTGTGACGACAAGGAGGCCATCCTCGGCGCCCTGGACCAGCTGCGCTCCGGCGGCTCGACCAACGGCGGCGCCGGCATCCAGCTGGCCTACGACACCGCCGTGGCCAACTACCTGGACGGCGGCGTCAACCGGGTGATCCTGGCCACGGACGGCGACTTCAACGTGGGGACCACCAACTCCGGCGGCCTGACCCGGCTCATCGAGGACAAGGCCAAGAGCGGCGTCTTCCTGTCCGTGCTGGGCTTCGGCATGGGCAACATCAAGGATTCTACCCTGGAGACGCTGGCGGACAAGGGCAACGGCAACTACGCCTACATCGACACCCTCAAGGAGGCCCGCAAGGTGCTGGTGGACGAGATGGGCGGCACCCTCGTCACCATCGCCAAGGACGTGAAGATCCAGGTGGAGTTCAACCCGGCCCAGGTGGCCGCCTACCGCCTCATCGGCTACGAGAACCGCCTGCTGGCGGCCCAGGACTTCAACGACGACACCAAGGACGCCGGCGAGATCGGCGCCGGCCACACGGTCACCGCCCTGTACGAGATCGTGCCCGCGGGCGTGGCCATCGACCTACCGGACATCGACCCCCTGCGCTACCAGACCCCCGAGGACTGGGAGCGGGCCACCAGCTCGGATGAGCTGTTCACCCTCAAGCTGCGCTACAAGCAGCCCGACGGCGACACCTCCAGCAAGCTGGTCTTCCACGTCGAGGACACCGGCTGCAGCTACGCCGGCGCCTCCACCGACTTCAAGTTCGCCGCCTCCGTGGCCGCCTTCGGCATGATCCTGCGGGACTCCCCCCACAAGGGCACGGCCACCTACGACGCCATCTTGGAGCTAGCCGGCGAAGGCAGGGGCCGGGACGCCCACGGCTACCGGGCGGAGTTCATCGAGCTGGTGAAGAAGGCTCGGTCGTTGTCTTGATGGGATCGGGGGGCCTGACTCAACGGGTCCTTCAGGTTCCATGCGTCCTCCCAGACCTACCCGGATAGCACGGTATCGAGGTGGCATGGAAGGCGACAGGTGAGGCGCGGAGCAGGGAGGTCAAGGTGGGTTGCACTGCCCGTCGTTGTTCCAACCCCAGCACGCGACCGAAAGGTCGGTCTGGATGCCGCAATGGTGGTAGTAGCCACCGCTGGTGAGGCTGGTGAACGTTCCCTGCGGCGCGTCCAGCTGGCCCAGGGAGTTGATCCCCCAGCACTGGATCGTCCCATCCGTGTGCAGGGCGCAGGCGTGCTCCCAGCCCACGGTGATCTGACTGAACGTGCCGGCCGGCGGGGATAGGGGGCCGGCGGTTTGCAGGCCCCAGCAATCCAGCTGCTGGTCAGGCTGCAGTCCACAGCTGAAGTACCATCCGGGGACGACCTCCGAGAATGTGCCCTGAGGCACGTCGGTTTGGCCGTGGCTGTCGTATCCCCAGCATTGGGCCGAGTCATCGGGTAGGACGCCGCAGGTGTGGTAGGTGCCGGCAAAGACGCTCGTGAAGGTCTGGGCCGGGGGGGTTGCCTGTCCGTAGCTGTCGTCTCCCCAGCATTCCACCGAGCCATCTGACCGGATACCGCAGGTGTACCAATCCCCCGCGCTGACGCCCACGAATTCACCGGAGGGCGGGTTGGACTGGCCGTTGATGTCGCAGCCCCAGCAAGCCAGCGTACCGTCGGTCTTCACCGCGCAGGTGTGGGCGCCGCCTGCATGGACGGCCTCGAACGTACCGGCGGGCGGCGTCGACTGGCCGCAATCCCAGGCGGGATCGGTGCAATCGCTGCCCGTCAGCCCCCCACCCCAGCAGGCGATGGTCTGATCGGTCCGCAGGCCACAGGTGTGTTTCCAGCCGGCGGTCACCTGGGTGTACTCGGCGGGGGCGGTGTCGTCATCGTCGCCGGTGTCGTCATCCGTTGCGTCGTCATCCGCCGTGTCGTCGTCCGCCGTGTCGTCGTCCGCCGTGCGGACGTTAATATCGTCCACGTGCCCCATCTGGCATCATGATTCGAGAGGGGCCCATCACGGTGGATGCGGCCGGGAGGAATATCCCATGAAGCTCAAGCCAGCCCGGCAATCGTCCGAACTCACCTATCCCCGATACGGCGATTACCCGCGTGACCGCCGCCGAGTGCTCCAGCTGCTGGCTGCTGCCGGTGCCGCCGCAGCTACAGGGACCTTGGCCGGCTGCGATCTGTTCAGCCGCCCCGGCGGTGTCATCCGCGGCGATATTGCCGAGCCGGTGCCGCCCATGCACACCGGCGGCGTGGCGCCCCACCCCGTACCGCCCGGTGACGACGACGACTCCGCCGAGGACGCCCGCCCGGAGATCGCGGTGGACGGCGGCATGCCCCAGCCCGATCCGGTCGATCCGCCCGCGGACACCGAGGCGTCTACCCCGACGCCGGCACCGACCGGCGACGGGGCTGCCCCGGACTCCATCGGTGTGGGTGCCCACCCCGTGGGTAGCGGGGTCGCCGGCGGGATGCGGGCTCCGCGGGAACCCAAGCCCGGGGCCACCGACGGGGGCGAGGAAGCCCCCAAGAAATAGGCACAAACCGGCCGGTTGCAGGGGTTCCTCGGATCGGTGATTGACCTGACCCGCCTGGTGGCGCAACATCGCTCTTTCGCCTAGAGCAACACGGTTCCGGTCAACGGGAAATGGAGCGACAACGTGGGTGGATTTTTTGCGGCGGCCTCTAGCGAGGATTGTGTAACCGACCTCTTCTTCGGCACCGACTACCACTCCCACCTGGGCACCCGCCGCGGCGGCATGGTCGTGCGCAACGGGGAGGGCTTCACCCGGTCGATCCACGACATCTCCAACACCCAGTTCCGCAGCAAGTTCGAAGACGATCTGTCCAAGCTCCACGGCTGCCAGGGCCTGGGGGTCATCAGCGACCACGAGCCCCAGCCGCTGATCATCGCCTCCCACCTGGGCACCTACGGCATCGTCACCGTGTCCAAGATCAACAACCTGGAGAAGCTGTCGGCGGAAGCCTTCAAGATGCGACCCACCCACTTCACCGAGGTGAGCAGCATCGGCTACAACCCCACCGAGATGGTCGCCGCCCTGATCAATCAGGAGCAGACCTTCGAGGAGGGCATCCAGCGGGCGATGGAGGCCATCGACGGCTCCTGCTCGTTGCTGCTGCTGACGGACAAGGGGATCTACGCCGCCCGCGACCGGCTGGGGCGCACGCCCATCGTGCTGGGCTCCAAAGAGGGCGCTCACGCCGCGTCCATGGAGAGCTGCGCCCTGCCCAACCTGGGCTACGACGTGGGCCGGCAGCTGGGGCCGGGCGAGATCGTGCTCATCACCCCGGAAGGGGCCGAGACCGTCGTGCCCGCCGGCGACAAGATGCAGATCTGCACCTTCCTGTGGATCTACTACGGCTACCCGGCCTCCTCCTACGAGGGCATCAACACCGAGGCCTCCCGCAACCGCTGCGGACGGGCCCTGGCACGCCGGGACAACGTGGAGGCCGACTTCGCCGCCGGCATCCCGGACTCGGGCATCGGCCACGCCATCGGCTACTCGGCCGAAGCGGGGCTGCCGTACCGCCGCCCCTTCGTCAAGTACACTCCCACCTGGCCCCGCAGCTTCATGCCCCAGGACCAGTCGGTGCGCAACATGGTCGCCAAGATGAAGCTGATCCCGGTGGACGAGCTCATCGATGGCCAGCGCATCCTGTTTTGCGAGGACTCTATCGTGCGCGGGACCCAGCTGCGGGACATCATCCGGCGGCTGTTCAAGTACGGCGCCAAGGAACTGCACATGCGGGCCGCCTGCCCGCCGCTGACCTACGGCTGCAAGTTCCTCAACTTCTCCCAGTCCAAATCCGAGATGGATCTGGCCGCCCGTAAGGCGATCGTCGAGCTCGAGGGCAAATCGGACGCCCACCTGGACGAGTACACCGACCACCGCTCCGACCGCTACCACGCCATGATCGACCGCATCGGCGACACCCTGGGCTTGACCTCCCTGCAGTACCAGCGCCTGGACGACATGGTGGAGGCCATCGGCATGCCCATGGACAAGGTCTGCACCTACTGCTGGGACGGCAAGGAACGGCACAAGTAGGGGCCACGAGACCATGATCAGGCACGGCCATCTGACGATTGGTGGACTGCTGTTGCTGCTCGCGGGGTGCCCCCAGGGGGCCGACGACGACGCGGCGGGGGACGACGACACCTCCGGGGACGACGACACGGCCGATGACGACGACACGGCCGATGACGACGACACAGCCGATGACGACGACACCATCGACATCCCCGAGGGCTGGGTGCTGGTGTGGAACGACGAGTTCGACGGCGTCGAGATCGACCTGACCAAGTGGGAGCACGAGGTCAACGGCCAGGGGGGCGGCAACAACGAGCTGCAGTACTACACCGACCGCCCGGAGAACTCCTACATCGACGAAGGCGCCCTGGTCATCGAGGCCCGTGAAGAGTCCTACACCGGGGACGATGGAACGCGGGACTACACCTCGGCGCGGCTGCGCACCCTGGACCAGGGGGACTGGACCTACGGCCGCATCGAGGCCCGCGCCACGCTGCCCTATGGCCAGGGGATCTGGCCGGCGATCTGGATGCTGCCGTCGGACTGGGCCTACGGCGGCTGGGCCGCCTCCGGCGAGATCGACATCATGGAACTGGTGGGGCACGAACCCAACCAGGTCCACGGGACCCTGCACTACGGCGGCGAGTGGCCCGAGAACACCTACACGGGCGACTCGTACACGCTGCCCCAGGGGGACTTCTCCGAGGACGTCCACCTGTTCGCCGTGGAGTGGGAGTACGGGGAGTTCCGCTGGTACGTGGACGGCCTGCACGTGCAGACCCAGACCGAGTGGTGGTCGTCGGCCGGCGACTACCCGGCGCCCTTCGACCAGCGCTTCCACCTGATCCTCAACGTGGCCGTCGGCGGCAACTGGCCCGGCTCCCCGGACGAGACCACGGAGTTCCCCCAGCGTTTACGGGTGGAGTCGGTGCGGGTCTTCGAGCGGGAGTGAATCCGGCGGGGCCTACCACGAACACCAGCCGCCATCGACCAGCACGTCGAGATCGGCCTCCACGCCCACGTGCAGCACGCTGGACATCCGGGCCTCCGGTGCCTCCAGGATGAACCGGCCGCCGGGGTCGAATGTAACCGTCACGTCCCCGGTCATGGCCCCGTAGATCTCACCGGGCCAGTACGCCTGGTCCAGGAAACCTGCGTACAGGTCGGCCCATTGAGCCCAGTTCTCGATCAGGCTGCAGTCGCCCAGGTAGGCCTCGATGGCGGGCAGGACGGCGCTGTCGGTCACGTACAGGTGGCCCGCCTCCACCTGGGCCCCCTCCAGGCGCATCGGGGTGGCGGTGACGTCATCGAACTGGGCGTAGAAGTGGCACGAGCCGGCGGGGAACAGGATGTCGTAGTACCCGGCGATCTCCAGTTCCTGATGGAGGGCCAGCAGCGCGTCGCACGCCCCCGGGCCGTCCATCGTCGCCTCGGCCTCCAGGCTGTCGGTGACGTAGTCCGCGATGTCCTCGTTGACGGCGTCGAGGATCCCCAGGTAGGCGTCGCAGACATCCACCCCGGTGAACGCCTGCACGAACAGCCCCCGCTCCTCCAGGTTCCAGAACGCCGAGCCGATCTCCCCGCAGTCCCCGCCGTCCCCGTAGCGGACGTGGCTGTCCAGGACCACGTAGTCTTCGTCTTCGGTGTTGCACGACATCAGGCACATCATCAGCGCCGCTGTGATGCTGGCGGTCGTGAGCTGCCTTTGGTTGGCCATCATTGCCCCGCTCAGCCCCACCGGCTCTGGGTCGAGCGGGCGATGATGTCGTCCTGCACCTCCCGGCACAGCTCGGTGAAGTAGGCGCTGTAGCCGGACACGCGCACCATCAGCGTGCGGTAGTCCTCCGGGTGCTGCTGGGCGTCCAGCAGCTTGTCCCGGGTGACGCAGTTGAACTGGATCTGGGCGCCCCCCAGCTGGTCATGGGTGCGCAGCAGGGCCACGAAGTTGTTCACGCCCCGCTCGTCCGCCAGCAATCCGGGATCGAGCTTCATGTTGTACAGGGTGCCCGAGGAGCTGGACACCTGGTTGATCTTGTCGACGGACTTGATGGCCGCGGTGGGCCCCCGGTGGTCCGTGCCCCGGGCCGGGCTGATCCCGTCCGCCAGCGGCTGGCCAGCCCGCCGCCCGCCGGGCAAGGCGCCGATGACCTCCCCCTGGGGGATGTTGGTGGTCACCGACAGGGTGCCCAGCTCCAGCGACGAGAACAACCCCCGGCGCTGGGCCAGCTCGCGGCTGCACAGGTCGATGACGTCCCGGGCGAAGAGGTCCGCCCGGTCGTCGTCGTTGCCGTACTTGGGGGCTTCGTCGTTGGCGCGGAAGATCGCCTCGTGCCCCTGGAAATCGTCGGCCAGCGCCCGGCACAGCTGCGTCATGCTCACAGAGCCCTCTTCGAAGACCAGGTGTTGGACGGCTGCCATGGCGTTGGCGTAGTCCGCCACGCCGACCATCACCACCCCCGGCCCGGAGTTGTAGGCCGCGCCGCCCTGCATCAGGCCCCGCCCGCTCTCCACACACCCCTGGACCAGCGACGAGCTCATCGGCTTGGGCAGCAGCCGCTGGTGCAGGCGCTGGGCCACCACCGTCGCGGCGGTGGACACGTCGAGGATGTGGCACAGCTGGGTCTCCACCGCTGTGGTGAACTGTTCGAAGCGCTCGAAGCCCGACGGATCGCCGGTGTGGGGCCCCAGCTGCTGGCCGGTGGCCCGGTGCACGCCGTCGGTCAGGGCCAGCTCGATGGCGATGGGGAAGTTGGTGTAGACCGCCGAGCTCCAGCGGGACAGCTTGCCCTGCACATAGGGCTCGACGCAGCCCATCAGGCAGTAGTCCCGCGCGTCGGCGAGGCCGATGCCCCGGCTGAGCAGCATGCGGATCGTCACGTCGTCGAAGTGCACCGCCGGGAAGCCGATGCCGGTGGAGACCAGCTCGGCGATCTTGCGCAAGAAGCGCTCCGGGCTACCCTCGTACACCCGCGCCGACAGGGAGGGCTGGTACATCTGCAGGTCGCGCACGCTGTCCATGATTTCGTACGAGAGATCGTTCGTGGCGTCGTGCCCCTCCCGGTCCTGCCCGCCGACGACCAGGTTGAAGAAGGGGATGTAGCCGGCAAAGTAGTGGGTGGCGAAGGAGGACAGCAGCCACGGGACCTCGTTGAACTTGATGAGGAAGCACAGCAGCAGCTCCCGCACCTCGCCGGGGTCCATCCCCCCGTCCAGTGCGGCCCGGTAGAAGGGGTAGACGTACTGGTCGACCCGCCCCGGTGAGGTCCCCGAGGTGTTCTCCTCCAGGGCGATGGCCATCATCCCGAACCAGATCATCTGCAGCGCCTCGTGCAGATCGGTGGGGGGATGGGCCGGCACCCGGCGGCACACCGCCGCCATCCGCTCCAGCTCGGCCTTGCGCCGGGCATCGGTGCACCCGGCGGCCTGCCGCTCCGCCTCCTCGGCGTACCGCTCCGCCAGCCGGATCATGCCCTCGGCGCAGCGGGCCACGCCCCACAGGAAGTGGCGCTGGTCCAGGGCGTCAGGGTCGGTCAGGGATAGTCCTTCGATGCGTTGCAAAGCCTGCTCGCGGATTCCGGCGAAGCCCTTTTTGAACAGCACGTTGGGGAAGCCCGGCGCCAGATCGCCGCCGCCGCTGGTGCTCTTGACCTCGCAGTCGATGATGCCGCTGCCCACGGTCAGGGGCCGGATATCCAGGGCGTCCAGCTCGGCCAGCATCGCCTCTTCCACCGAGCGCCCGCGCCAGTAGGGGAAGATGTCGCGCTGCAAGGTGGCCTTGTCCTCGTCGCTGAGGTCGTAGGGGTCCTGCTCCCGCTGGTGCACGGTGTCCAGTTCGCGCTCCAGCCACTGGTAGGCGATCTCCGGCGAGAAGATGCCGGCCCGCCGCCGTCCCCCCGGGTGCCCCACGATCAGCTCGTCGGGGAGGATGGCCACCGGGATGGCGCAGCAGGCCCGGTAGTAGCCCTCGGCCTTGGCCCGCACCACCGGCCAGGCGATGCACTCCCGGGCCGCAGCGGTGGAGGCCAGCGCCCGGTGGATGGAGATGGACGGCTTGACCGCGAAGAACGCCTCCCGGATCCGCTGGATGCGCGGTGGCAAGGGCTGGGGCCTGGTGATGGGATCGCTCATGACCTTCCCATTATGGCGGTTGGTTCCTGGCCGGGCCCGTTCATCGGTAACTCTCGACCCTCACGTCGAACCCCGCCGCCGAGACGATGCGGCACAGGGCCTCCAGCGCCCCGTCCGACGGCTCCGCTTCGCCGAACCGCTCGTCGTCCCGTCCGAGCATGGCGTACTTGTGGGCGCCCAGGCGGTGGTAGGGCAGCAGGTCGATGCGGCGCACGGCCCCCGCGCCATCCCGCTGCGCCAGCCAGGCCACCGCGCGGTGCATCGCGTCGGGATCGTCGTTGATCGTGGGCACGATGGGCATGCGGATGACCACGGGCAGGCCCAGCACCAGCATCCGCTCCACGTTGCGCAGGATCGGTGCATTGGGCTGGCCGGTGATGGCCAGGTGCGCGTCGTCGTCGATGTGCTTGAGGTCGATGTGCAGCAGGTCCAGGTGGGCCGCCAGCCGCTCCATGGTCTCCAGCGACGCGAAGGCGCAGGTCTCCAGCGCCGTGTGGATGCCCCGGGACCGGCAACGCTCCAGCAGCTCGAGGGCCGCCTCCGGCTGGCCCACCGGATCCCCCCCGCCCAGGGTCACGCCGCCACCGGAGTTGCGGTAGAACAGCTCGTCTTGCAGCACCTCGTCCAGCAGGTCGTCGATGGGCCGTTCATCCCCCACCTTGCGCAGAGCCGCCGCCGGGCAGGCGCCGGCGCAGGCCCCGCACCCCACGCAGGCCCGGCGGTCGATGGCGTGGGAGGAGGGCTCCCCCGGCACCACACGATGCGCCCCATGGGGGCAGGCGTCCACGCAGGCGGCGCAGCCGCCGCAGCGATCGGCCAGGAACAACAGTTCGGGCTCGTGGCGCTGCCCCTCGGGGTTGGCGCACCAGCGGCAGCGCAGTGGGCAGCCCTTGAAGAACACCAGGGTGCGGATCCCCGGCCCGTCGTGGACGGAGAACTTCTGCACGTCGAAGATGTGCGCCGTGGTCATCCTTCCCTCCTTGGCGGCGTCATAACGTCGACAGCCCCTTGTGGGAGCGGTAGCTCAGGTACAGCGTCCCCACGATGCCCAGCACGCAGATCCCCACCATCATGTGGAACGTGGCGCCGAAGCCGTGGTGGTCGAGCACCCAGCCGATGATCTCCTCCTGGAAGATGGGCCCGATGGAGCCCAGGCCGTTGATCAGCCCGGCGGCGACGATGGCGCCGTTGCGCCCCCCCACGTCGATGGCGCCGGCCCCCGCCAGCAGCGAGTCCGGGCCCATCAGCAGGAATCCGCAGGCGGACAGCCCCAGGGCGAAGGCCCACACCGAGGACTGGGCCCCGGTGGCCAGGAAGATGAACGCGAACAGCATGCCCACGGTCATCACCGTGATGATCTGGTGCCGTCGACCGCCGAAGTAGCGGTCCGAGGCCCATCCGGCGAAGAGTACGCCGCCGAAGCCCACCCAGTCGAACATCGTCGAGACGTAGCCGGCGTTGTGGGCCTGCAGCCCGAACATCGTCTCGATGGCCATCGGGCTCCAGCTGTCCAGGGAATACCGCAGGAACTTGAACACGAAGTAGACGCAGCCCATGAAGATCACGGATAGCCACACCTGCCGCGTCCAGCCCAGGCCGCCCGTCGGCGCCGGCGTCTGCCCCGGCTTCAGCGGCACCTCCACTTCCTCCACCAGCGGCTCCAGCCCCGCGTCCTCGGGTTTGTCCCGTTCCCACAGGTAAAACGCGATCCAGACCCCGAACATGATGATCGCGGCGCCCCAGAACGACCAGGTGGCCCCCAGCCAGCCCAGCATCAGCGCCGCGAACATCTTGGCCAGGATGCTGCCCAGCTGGTAGCTGGTGGCCCAGATCGCCATCACCCGGCCCCGCTCCTTGCGGCGCAGCCAGTTGCCCAGCACATCGACATTGCCGGGCCAGCCCGTGGCCTGGGCGAAGCCGTTGATGACCATGAAGATCATCAGCGGCCAGTAGCCCGCCGGCCCCATCAGGTGGGCGGTGCCGAAGACCAGGTTGCACAGCAGGGAGATGGCCATCCCGCCCAGCAGCAGGGCGCGGGTGGCGGTGCGCCGCCCCAGGTAGCTCACCAGGAACTGGCCCAGCATGTAGGCCACCAGGTAGGCGGTGAACACGTGGGCGATGTCGGACGCGCCGATCTCCAGCCGGTCCATCAGCGACGTCTTGACGATGGCAAAATTCTTGCGGCAGAAGTAGAAGCCGGCGTAGGAGACCCAGGTGGTCCCCAGGATCCGCACCCGCCACATCTTCTGCGTCTTCGTCAGCTCCGCCGTCATGGACCGTTCCTCGGCCATCCCCCCCGGGGTGCGTCGGCCTGGCTCTGGGGACGAGTTCCGGCCCCTCAACGGCCGAAGTTCACCAGGAAATCATCAGGGAGCGCATGGTAGTCGTCGATGACCCGATCGGCAACGTCGGCCAGCGCATGCCGCTGCGCCGGGTCGGAGGCCACGCCGATGCGCGCCATGTTCGCGTTCCGTGCCGCTCGCAGGCCGGGCACGCTGTCCTCGAAGACCAGGCAACGCTCCGGAGCGCAGCCCAGCTGCTGTGCGGCCAGCAGGAAGCAGGCGGGTTCCGGCTTGGATCCCCGATAGTCCCCGGCGGCGACGAGGGTACCCAGACGCTCGCCCAGGCCTAGCCGGCGGACCAGGGCGTCCGCACAGTCCCGGGTCGACGAGGTGACGATGGCCGCCGGGCCCCGGTCGCAGACGGCCGCCAGGAAGGCGTCGGCACCGGGGATGTAGGTCGGGGGCTCCTGGAGGAACAGGGCGTGGAAGCGCGCCTCGAGTTGGGGCCGCAGCGGGCGCCCTGCCAGCGCCGGGAACCGCCGCTGGAGATCGGCCTCGATGGCCTCCCAGGTGACCCCGTGGTACGTCCGCAGGTCGAGCCCGCCCGGATCAAGCCC
Organism: uncultured Rickettsiales bacterium; assembly: GCA_964504165.1. Classification (GTDB taxonomy): domain Bacteria; phylum Myxococcota_A; class UBA796; order UBA9615; family CAYRNR01; genus CAZDDH01. Next base: position 30,895 of record CAZDDH010000070.1, read on the forward strand.
GAACCCTTGCAGCAGCTCCACGACCACCCGGTCCGTGAAGGGCTCCGAGTCCACGAGGGTGCCATCCATGTCGAAGAGGATGGCGTCGATGGGTCCGAACGTCATGTTGCACCCCTTCCGCGCCACCGAACGTACGCCACGCGGCGTCCGATGAACAGATCGCTCGCGGGGGGGGCGCGGAGGGGGGGGCGTGGCAGTCCCGGAAGCTTGGCTTCCACACCGAAGCGTCGCACAATGCGAATTGGAGCTCTGGTGTGGGCTGAGAGTTGGGAGGACTCGGATGCTTCGGTGGACGGCATGGTGGTTTGCGGGGTGGGTCGGGATCCTGGGCTGCGGGAGCCCGGCGGACGAGTCCGGCGACGATGATTCGGCGGTGGACGCCGCAGCGGCCATCGAGATCGTCGAGACCTATCCCGAGGAGGGCTATTGCGCCTTCTACCACCGGGACAATCTTCTGATCCGGTTCAGCGACGCCCCCACGGAGGCCTCGATGACCCTGGACGCCGGCGATTTTCGTAGCTCCATCGAGTGTGTGGCCACGGCGTCCGAAGAGGGCCACGAGTACCTCTTCGATCCCCACGGCGACGGGAACGAGCACCTGGCGCCCTCGACGTCCTACACCGCGACCATCACCTGGGCGTGGCCCGGGGGGACGGACCAGGCGGAGCTGCACTTCCAGACCAGCGGTGGCCCCATGGAGCCTGATCTGCTGGAGGAGATCGTCGGCAGCGACTATTTCTGGGACCTGTGTACGGCCGAATTCACGGTTCCACAGGGGGTTGGCGGCCTGTTTTCACAGTATTTCTGTAGCGAGGACGTCGTGCACCACATCGCCGCGGTGGACGAAGGCCAACAAACCATCGAGATGCTCTCTGGACCCCTAGAGCAACACCACGTTCAGGACATGTGCCAGCCCACGATGTGGCTGACCGAATCCCAGGTCGGCATGTGGGACGAGCCCCGCTTCGCCCTCGGCCCCGTGGACCTGGCCCTGCCCCTCTCACCGTTCGCACCAAACGCCCTGGATGCCTACCTGACCGGCGTCTTCGCCTCGGATGGGGGCTTCATCCTCAACGGCACCCTCGATGGGTACTTCGACACCCGTTCCATGGACGAGGTGGTCGATCCCGGCGGCGAGGAAGGGATGGCCTGCGAGGCCTTCGAGAACCTCGGGATCGACTGCGTGGACTGCCCCGATGGTAGCGGCCGGTTCTGCATGTTCATCAGCGCCGAGAACACCGTCAGCGAGCGGATCTCCGTGCAGGGCGTCAACCCCGAGACCGGCGAGGAGTACGATACGCTGACGGAGGTGACGGAAGACCAGGTGCAGGCGTGGGTGGATGCTGGGTTCTGCCCGTAGGAGGTGCCACGTAGGAGGTGCCACGTAGGAGGTGCCAGGCACTGGTATCTTGCTCGAACAGCAGATCGAATCATCGCCGCAACCGCTTCGGGACGAATGGCATGGACGATGCCCTCCTGTGGACAGCCCCTGCGAGTCTGACCACAGGAGTTGGACAACCTGCGGTTGCCCACATCGACCACACCTCTACGAATACCCAAAAAATAAGGAGCTCTTCTTCAAAGCTCCTTCTGTGATGGCAAACAAGTAGGGGGGGGAGGCCAATCCCGAGGGTGACATGGCACACGTGGCGTACGGTTCACCACGCGAACCCAACTCGTGAGGTGAGGCGTCACCCTCGGAGTTCGGTTCGTAGAAACCGTTCTATTGGGAGTGGGACGGGACCACGACCATGAATCCTGAGATCGGAACCCAAACAAGAGAGTGTTTGGATCGTCGTGGTTGTAGGTGGGCCCGGGTGCGGGAATTCCGCGTGCAGAGCCGGAGGTACACCCACACTTGACACTTTAGGCAGCAGGCATCCCATCGGCCGCCACGCCCTCCGGTGAATCGTCTTCATTTATGCTACGTTCCACTAGCGTGAAACTCCTGACCGCCGTCGCTGTGCTGTCGTGCTTGCTCGGGTGTAGCCGCCGGTCCCCGTCTTCCGCCGAACCTGAAGGCTGCCTACTGGACGAGGCCCTGGCCCGAGACGTGCCCCCCTACGGCGAGCACTACCTGCTGTACTTCAAGGGCTTCATCGGAGTCACCGACCAGCTCTCGGCAACCGGATTCGCCCGGGCCACCGTGGGCGGCCAACCCATCGACCTGTTCGGCCGCGGCGCATCGGACACGGTGAAGGACCTGTTCCGGGCCCAGCCCATCGGTGCAACGCGACTGGACGTGGACGGTGTGCCCCACGTGCGGCTGGAGACCTTCGGCACGGGGTTGATCCTCGACGACCTGCAACACATGCGTTTCTACCGGGCGGAGACGATGGTCCCGCTGAAGGCGCTGGAGTCTCTGCGTGACGGCGGCCTCAGCAGCACGCCCCTGGCCACAACCGAGCTGTTCGAGGAGGACCTGGATCTGGCCAGCCGGCGTGTGGTTCGATCCTGCCTGCTCGCCGCGCCACCCCCCGGTGCCGGCGGCGAACTGAGCGCCGCCGCCGACCGTACCAGCGCCTTCGGCGACGGCGACACGCTGGATCTGGCGCTCCGCGTCGAGCTGACCACCGATCCGACGGTCCTCGCCGGTGCTGCCGGCGGCTCGCTATGCGAGTGCTTCGGACCCGATGGAACCGAGATCTCCTGTGCAGCCCCGGCTCCCACCGAACCACCCGAACCGTGTGAAACCGTGCCTCCGAAGGAGTGCGCCGGCACGCCCGAGTACTGCGCCGAGGTCGTGCTATTCGATCCGCCGACGGGCCCGGGCTTCGACGACGTCCCCCTCAACGGCGAGACCCGGGCCAACCCCACCCGCAGCTACCTGCGGCGGGACATCCAGCAGCTGGTGCAGCACGTGGCCGCCCGGGTCCAGTGCGCCTCGCAGACCCTGGGCGGCGGCAACTTCGCCCCGCTGATCCTGGGGGACATGAGCGGCCCGGGCGGCACCACCCCCGGGCCGGTCAACGGCCGGGCCATCCATCCGCCCGGGACCCACGAAGGGGGCCGGGAGCTGGACGTGGGCTACTACCAGACCGCCTTCTTCCCCAACAACTTCATGCGCGCCATCTGCCCGCACCACGACGCAGACGGCAAGGACGCCCACCATTGCACCGCCCCCCCCGATGCCCTGGACGCCCGGCGCACGGCCTACTTCCTGGCCCTGCTGATGGAGGACCCCCGCGTCAAGTGCGTGGGGGTGGACGCCCGGGTCGTCCAGCCCATCGGCGAGGCCCAGATGCAGATGCTCTCCGAGGGGATCATCACGCTCGAGCAGTTCGACTCCACCCGGCTGTGCTACGAGTCCAGCGACACCGGCCGCGGCTGGTTCCGCAATCATCACACGCACATGCACATCTCCACGCGCTAGGAGCGCCCACGATCGGACCTTCGTTTCCCACGATCGATGCCACTGAGATCGTAGACTCTTGGTCGAGGTGGACGGGATGGACGCGAGGCGATGGATGACGATTGGTCTGGCGATGTGCCTGGCCGGCCCGGCCTGCTCGACGGACGAGCCGGCCGACGATGACACGTCTGATGACGACGCCGCGGACGACGATGACGCGGCCGACGACGACTCGGCCGGGGACGACGACACCGGCGAGGAGCCGACGGAGTGGTTCGTCGGCACGGTGCGGCTGGACCACCTGGAGCTGGGGGGCATGCACGCCTGCGGTGTGACGACGGAAGGGGAGGTCATCTGCTGGGGCGGCAACCACTACGGCCAGTGCAACGTGGTGCCGGGGGAGTACGTGGAGGTGGGCCTGGGGGAGGACAACACCTGCGCCCTGGGCACGGACGGCGCCGTCACCTGCTGGGGCTCCAACACCGCCGGCCAGAGCAACGAGCCCGCGGGCACCTACCAGTCCATCGTCTCGGGGGACTGGCACAGCTGCGCCCTCGACGCCGCCGGGGAGGTCACCTGCTGGGGCTCCAACAGCGGCGGCCAGCTCAACGCCCCGGCCGGCCCCTTCGTCTCCCTGGCCGCCGGCCTGTTCCACACCTGCGCCCTGGACGCCGCCGGCGAGGCGGAGTGCTGGGGCTACTGCCAAGACGGCGCCTGCAACGCCCCGGCCGGGCCCTTCGTCCAGCTGGCCGGCGGCGAGGACCACACCTGCGGGCTGCGCTCCGACGGCCAGGTGGAGTGCTGGGGCGCCAACGACCTGGGCCAGCTGGACGTGGCCGCCGGCGAGTACACCGATGTGGACGCGGGCACCACTCTCACCTGCGTCGTGGACACGGACCAGCGGGTCCATTGCTGGGGGGCTTCCATCGCCAGCGTGGACCGCCCCCCCGAGGAGCTGCGCGCCTCCCGGGTGGTCGCCAGCCTGTTCTTCGCCTGCGCCCTCACCGCCGAGGACCAGTACGCGGCCTGCTGGGGGCTGGACTCGGGGGGGCAGGTGACGCCGCCCTGAAACCCTCCCCGGGGGCGTGACGTCGGGATCGTTCCTTCCGCGCGGATCTCGCGTAGAGTCAACGTTCAAGCACCCCTGGAGGAGACCCATGCCATCACTCAAGACCGCCCTGACCGCCCTGCTGCTGATCTCGTTCGGCCTGATCCTGGGTTACGCCCTGTCGGATCGCCCGGCCACCGCCCAGTCCACCGATGACGACGTCGTCGTGCGCTGGGAGTACGACGTGCGCTGCCCGGGAAAAAACGACGCCGAGCTGAAGGAGTGCCACACCGCCGTCGGCGAGGAGAAGACCGTGTACTGCCCGTACTACGAGTCCATCCAGGCTCCAGCAGATATTGATCGCGGCCAGAAGATTCACTATCAGCGCGGTGAGAACTACCGCTGCCGGCTGAAGGTCATCAACGAGATGGGGGCCGACGGGTGGGAGTACATCGGCCAGCCCTACTTCACCTCGGGCGCGTTTCAGATGCCCTTCATCACCGAGGGTAGTGAGGCGATCATGGTGTTCCAGCGGGCGCACAAGCGCTGAGTCGTCTCCCTGCTGTCGCCGGTACCCCGAATTGTCTTGACGCCGGATCCCGATCGGTTACAGTCGGCCCTGCTCCACGTACCCCGGAGCGGAAAGGAGGCCGTCATGAAGCTCGTTGTTGCCACATGTGCGTCCCGCCTCGTTTCCGCCCGGTCCCTCTGATCTCGTCTGAGTTCAAAAGGCCCGGCGTCCGGGGCCTCTGAACCAAGCACCCAGTATCCAAACGTAGATGAACCATCTCGCGGTGCGTCCAGGGGACGTCCGCGTGGAGCAACAAGACACATGAAAAGACGCAAGTCGGGGAAGCTGTCGTTTCCCAAACACATGGATTTACCGTGCGACGAGCTGGGCCCGGAGGATGGCGTAGATCCTCGGATCCTGTTCCGTCGCGAGTCCCGTGAAAAACGGGGCTACAAGGATCACCAGCTGTGCAAGCAGGTGTTCCGGACGATCAACTACTGGCTGTCGGAACACCCGTCCCAGGGATGGGCCGCGGAGATGTACGTCAGCGCGGTGACCCCCGGGCCGGATGCGGGGCGGCTGCAAGTCGCCGTGGCCTTCGGCAGATCCCTCACGCTGGACGAGGCCGAGGCCGCGGTGGCTCAGCTACGCAAACACGGAGCCACGCTGCGCTGGGAGGTGGCCCAGGCCATCGTGCGCAAGCGGGTCCCGGAGCTGGCCTTCGTGCTTTCTTCCAGCCCTGACAATGGGGAGGAAGACGAATGAACGCCGAACCTGCCGCCATCCAGACCTGGACGGCGGAGG
>CAZDDH010000071.1:0-17093 GCA_964504165.1 uncultured Rickettsiales bacterium
CCTGCCCCGCGGCGGCCCCCCTGCCCCCCCCCCCCCCCCCCCCCCCCCCCCCATCACGGCACCAAAAAGAAATGGGGAAGGTTGATGCCTTCCCCGGGTTGGATCGAGTCTCCGATTTCCTCTTCGAAGTATAGATTCCGCGTTCGCTGACTGATGGCGCCCGTCCGCTGCCCGCTCCTGCACCGAAGTGCTCTTGCGTTCGTCGTCCGAGCCCGGTTTGGGTGCCTCGTCCAGGCCGAAGCCCTTCCGGTTTCCCTCGCCGGTGCCGGCAAGTTCGTCTCGCTGCGCCGAAGCGCTGCGAGCTCCCCTGCCAGGTCCCGGGGCCGGTCTCTCGCCGCCGCTTGTGCGGCGCCGCCGTCCCGTTCCCGGACCATCTGTCTGACCCTCCGCGGTGTTGCGTTGACCTTCAGTGTTTGACCACGCGCCGTAGCCGTTCGATTGGCTTCCGGCTCCGCCTACGTCCTTGCGCCTTTCAGCGTGGACCCTGGCGTGTTCCGTCGCGTGGCCGGCCGTTTGGTTTCCCGCACGGTTGGTTACCACTCCTGGACTTTCGCTCACCCTCGAGGACCTCGTTCGCTTCCTCGTCCGCGGCTCCGGCGTTGCCCACGATGGCTCTGCCGTGCTCACGTCCTTCTCCCTTGAGATTCCACGCCCCTTCAGCGCTCCCAGCATAGAGGATCCGTGTCCCGGTCCGGGCCGCTCCCTCAGATGAATCCGAGGTGCCAAACCCGATCCTCGTCGCGGGGTTCCACTCCCGCGCCGTCCGCCTTCGCCGTTTTTAACGACCGTGACGGGTTGATCCCCTCCATGCCCTGTGACCTGTTTCAGCCACTCACGCTCTGGGGGTTCGTGTTCCCTGTTCCCCTGCTGCTTCTGCCGCCCCATTGGGTCCGAAGACCCGTTGGCGCTGCTATCGCCATCCAGTGGACTCCGAAGAGCCGACCTTCCTGCGTCCGCGTTCCGGCCCGACCCGAAGGCCGTTCCTTGCTGCGGCGCCGCCGGCTGGCTCGTGGACCTTGCGGCCCGTGTCGCCTTCCAACGTGGGGGGGTAGTTACCCGACCAGCAGGCTCCCGGTTGGCTTCTCGCGCGGTCTGGTTTCCCTTCCCGCACGGGCCGCCCCGCTCCGTTCACCGAAGTGAACAGTCCGGTTCCGGCTCCCCTCTGCGTTCGTCCGGCCAATCATCCGCCACCTGCCCGCATCCGCGAGCATCCGTGTGGTGCCTTCATCCTTGCATCGCCACTGTTGCCAGCTGCTGTGCTCGAATCGCCGTGCCAGCAAGCTGACCCGACCCGATGACCTTCCCCGCTCCAGGGGGTGCCTCTGCTGTCCGGTTCGACCATCCGGTGCCGTGTTACCGACTCCGCCGGTCGTCCTACCGGGACCGGACCCGTCAGCATCGCTGCTGCCGGACCCGGTTGCGCTCCCGGTCAGTCCGCCTCTCGACTACCTGACCGCTCGCGTCTGCCGGCTTCGATTTCCGCTGCCTGGCGCCCGTTCCGCCCGGTGCCACCGAAGTGGTGCCGGTCGTTCCGTCCGCTGGCTGGCGACCACCCGCCGGCTTCGAGGACTCGTTGCAACCTGTAAAAGAGCATCAACCTTCGAGAGCCAATCTAGACCGCCACAGAAAGGTCGTCAACAGGGGATCGTGAGGCATTGCGGTGTAGCGCCTTTAATAAGTAAATACAGTATGTTAGACCTCTTTTTCTTTTTAAAAAGATCTCATTGCGCGTTCCCAAAAGAAGCCCGATTCCAGACATCCCCAAACGACGGTGATTTCCCCAGATCCGCCGTTCTTTTCAAAACTAAAATCCAAAACCCAGTCCGCCCGCGGACAGATCCAGGGGAGCAAACGTTTGATCGGGCTGATCTGGCCACGGGCGGACAGATCCGGGGGAACAAACGTTTGATCGGGGGGATCTGGCCGTGGCTGGGCTTAGAGAACGCCGGAGCGCAGGCGGGCCAGCTCGTGGTCGGCGACCTCGGCGGTGATGCGGTTGGCGGTCTGTAACGCCTGCAGGCACTCGCGGTAGCCCAGGCCGCCGCTGGCGGCGCCAGTGTAGGTGCCCAGCTTGCCCAGGTCTCCGGCGCGCATGATGGTGCGCACGGCGTTGGAGGGCCACAGGGCCTCGACGCAGGGGGTACGGCCGCCCTCGGGGGTGGGCAGCAGACGCTGGAAGACGACGCCCACCAGGGTCGAGGCCAGGGCCTGGCGGATCCTGGGTTGATCGTGCTGGGGGAAGCTGCCGACGATGCGACGGATGGCGGACAGCACGTCGTCGCAATGCAAGGTGGTGACGACCAGATGCCCCATCTCGGCGGCCCGCAGGACCTGCTCGATGGTGTCGTTGTCGCGGATCTCACCGACGAAGATGATATCCAGGTTCTCGCGCATGGCCGCGCGCACACCTTCCACGAAACTCGGCGCGTGCAGGCCCACCTCCCGCTGGAAGACCACCGATTTGTCGTCGTCGAGGATGTATTCGATGGGATCCTCGAGGGTCAGGATGGCCTGCTGGTTGTGGCGATTGTAGTAGTCGAGCAACGAGGTACAGGTGACGGTCTTGCCCGCATCCGTTGCGCCGGCGACGATCAACAGCCCGCTGCTCAGTGACGTCATGTTGTTCTGCACCGGCGCCGGCAATCCCAGGGAAGCGAAAGAGCGGATCTCATTGGCGATGATCCGGATGGCCGCGTAGGGGCCGGTCTGCCCCGAGGCGAAATGCACCCGGTAGCGGGCTTGATCGGTGGCGTAGACCACGTCGGCGGCCATGCGCTGCTGGAAGGCCACCCGATCGTCCTCGACCAAGAAGCAGTTGAGCACCCACTCCATGGCCTCCTTGGTGACGCGCTCGGACTCGAAGGTGACGACCTTGCCCTGGATCTTGAACCGGATCGGCGAGCCGACCTTGAGGTACAGATCAGATGCATTGATGGCGCCCATACCGGCCAGCAACTCGGCGATGGAGGTGTCCTGCCCGCGGACTCGCAGCAGCTTGATGTCGATGGGTTCGGTCAGTCCTTCGCTCATAGCTCGCCCCCTCCACTGAACTTGAACCTGAGGTCTCCTGCTTCGATGGTGGAGCCCTCGTCCAGAGCACGCCGCCCCGAGACCCTCGTCCCATTGATCCGCACCTTGGCCCACCACGACGTGACGGTGAGATAGAACTTGTCGTCGGCCTGGTCGATGAGGAACTGGCGCTTCCCCAGCCACTTGCTACCGGGGAGCCGGAAAGTGGCGTCGTCGTGGTACCCCACCGTGGCCGGCCCCTGGTCCAGCGGGACCCGCTCGAAGTCCCCGCCGACCTTGACCTTGAGGTGGGGGCTCTGGGCCACCATCAGGGTCTGGCGCACCTTCTTCATCTGGTCGCCGGTGACCACCATCGTGCCCTTGAAATCATCGTTCGGATCCGCCCCGGCGTGGGCGGCCATCAGGTCCGAGGCGCTCTGCACCGCCCCGGACTTGTCGGGGATGGAGGACCCCGTGACCATCGACGGCCCCTGCCCGCTCTCGGCCAGCCCCTGCTGCCAGAACGCGGCTGAGCCAGCGTCCTCGGGCTGGGCCGGCGCGTCGGCCGATGGGGACCCGGCCGACTCGTACATCAACGTGTACTTGCCGATAGCGATGCGATCGCCCGGGCGCAGGGCCGCGCGCGTGGTCTGCTGTTCATTGATGAGTACACCGGTGGTGGACAGGCGATCCTCGATGACGTGCTGCTGGCCGTCCCACAGGATGCGGGCGTGGTCGCGGCTGATCACCTCGCTGTCCAGGACCAGATTGTTGCCGGCAGCCCGTCCGATCGTCAGCTCCGGTGTATCCAGGGCCACCGTGCGCTCGACCTTCTTGCCGAACATCACCTTCAGCTGTGCCATGTACCCTCCTCGAGGAATGATACCGGGGTCCCGCCCTCTCGTGGGGCGGGAGCTGTTCATGGCAGACCAGTGTACGGCAGAATAGCTCGGTGAACATCCACCCACCGCCCAACCACTACAGTCGCCGCTGGATCCTGCGCGGCGCGGCCAGCCTGTTGGCGGGCAGTGCCGGGCTGGCATTGGGCTGCAACGGGGCCCCCGAACCGTCTTCCGTTCCCGCCGCCCCGTCCACCGGCTCCCCACTCCCCGCCCTCAACGTCGTGCTGGTGGTCATCGATACCCTGCGGGCCGATCACCTGGGTTGCTACGGATATCCCCGCCGCACCACGCCGTTCATCGACGAGCTGGCCGCCAGCGGCGTGCTGTTCGAGACGGCGCGCAGCAACACCTCCTATACCAACGAGGCCGTCTCGCTGCTGCTGTCGGGGATGCTGCCGACCTACAGCGGCAACGGCGCGGGCTGGTACGCCGTCCCGGCGGCCGACACGACCAACCTGGCCGCCCAGTTCAGCAATGCGGGTTACCGCACGGGCTTCTTCGCCAACACGGTGGTGCTGGACGATCCCGCCTTCAAGGTGGGCTTCGACGAGGCGGCCGTCGTCCAGCGCAGCCTGGGCCTCAGCCGCCAGGGCCCGCTGCTGTCCAACCGGGCGGTGGAGTTCGTCCAGCAGCGCCCCGCCGATCCATTCTTCCTGTACGTGCACTACCTGGACCCCCACGCCCCCTACCGGCCACCTGCCCGGTTGCTGACGCAGTTCACGGCCCGGCCCGACCCCCGGCCCCTGCACCTGTACAACGACGTGCGCCCCCACCTGGACGAGCTGCGCGCCGGCGGGTTCGGCCCCGGGGAGGCACGCTTCGACGAGATGGTGGCACGCTACGATGGCGAGATCGCCCACTCCGACGAGGCCCTGGAAGTGCTATTGCGCGGCCTGGAGCGCCTGGGCGCGCTGGACAACACGCTGGTGGTGGTGACCGCCGACCACGGCGAGGAGTTCCTCGAGCACGGCTTCATCGAGCACGCCTGGACCCTCTACGAGGAGTCCTTGCGCGTGCCGATGATCCTCTGGGCCCCCGGCCTGCTGTCCCCCCGCCGGGAGTCCCAACCGGTCTCGTGGATCGACCTGTTCCCCACCCTGCTCGCCCTGGCGGGCATCGATCACGATCGCGACAATCTGGGGGGGAGCGCCTGGTTCCAGCGCCAGGGGGACGCCCTGCAATTCGTCCCCCCCGCCGGGCCGCTCATCGCCGAGACCCTGATCCAGGAACGGTGCGTGCTGCGCGCCGCCTATGCCGGCGACCACAAGTACATCGCCTCGTACAAGTGGCTGGACCCGACCCAGCGGCAATCGGTCGCCCTGCGCTGGCGTCAGATCCAACAGGAGCACCGTACGGGCGCCCAGCGGCCCGTCGCCATGTGGGCACCCCCGGTTCGGGAGGAGCTGTACGACCTGTCCGCCGATCCGGGCGAGACCACCAATGTGCTGGGACAGGCCCCCGAGGCGCAGGCGGCCACCATCCAGATCCTCGCCGACTACCGCGAACGCTGCGAGGCAGAGCGCACCACCTGGACGCGCTCCGGCGGCGGCGAGCTGACCCCGGAGATGCGTCAGATGCTCAAAGAGCTGGGCTACATCAACGAATAACGTTGGCTACCGGGTCGGCCCCCAGAACAGATAGATCTCGCCCGAGTCCGTGTTGGACCGGTCCCGGTAGGGAGCGGCCGCCAGCAGGTCGTCGACCCCATCGCCGTCCACGTCGCCGGCGGTCAGGGCATAGCCCAGGCTGTCGTTGACCCCCATGCCCACCACGTCGGCGTCGGCCTCGGTGGCGTCCAGCAGGGCGCCCCATCCCGCGGCACGCCCGTAGAACACATAGATCCGCCCACCCTTCATGATGGGCCCCATCAGGGCGTCCTTGGCGCCCACGACCAGATCGTTGTGGCCATCGCCGTCCAGGTCGTTGGCCGCCGCCACCGAGAACCCGAACTGGAAGTCGTCCCACTCGCTGCCGATGACCGCCAGCACCTCCGGTGGTGTGTCGGTACTCACATCGACGGAGCCGGCCAGCACGGTCACGGCGCCGCCGTCGGGCCAGGTCCGATCCGAGCCCGGGGCGCCCACCGCAGCGTCATCGATGCCGTCGCCGTTGACGTCCCCCAGGTAGGCGATGGCGCTGGCAAATTTCTCGTTGCCGCCCTCGCCCAAAACGGTCGCTGCCACGTCGGCGATGTCCACGGTCTCGGCGATGGCCAGCTGGGTGCCCGGTACCACGTACAGCTGCCCCGCGCTGGATTCGGCATAGGGAGCCCCCACCAGCAGGTCTCCCAGGCCGTCCCCGTCCAGGTCTCCCTTGCCGGCCAGGGCGTATCCCACCTGGCTGATGGTCAACGGCGCCACCAGGATCCCGTCGGCGTCCAACACCGAGCGGGTGCCCGCCAGGCCCTGCGCCGAGCCGTGGAAGACGGCCACGTTGCCGCTGTCCTGATACTCCAGGCCGTTGGAATCCTGATACAGGTCATACCCCACGGCGATCTCGGCCAGGCCGTCGCCGGTGGCATCAACGATCCCCGTGGCACTGGTGCCGACCCGGCTGAATTCCCGCTCTCCGTTGATGACACCGTCGCTGCCCAGGGCGTCGGGCGCAGCGACGTCATCCCCCAGCCCGCGCCCCTGGATCAGATACACCGCACCCGCGCCGTTCCCCCCGGTGGTGTTGCCCCGCGCCCCCAGCAGCAGGTCATCGAGACCGTCGCCGTTGATGTCGCCCGCGTAGGCGGTACTGAACCCGGCCTGGTCCAGCGGCACCTGGCCGACGGCCACGGCCACCGGCGCCGGGACCAGCTCGGCAAAGGAGGCCAGATTGTAGATCCCCACCTGCCCCTCGTCCTGAGCCACATCCGCCCCGGGAGCGCCGACGGCCAGGTCCATCACCCCGTCCCCGTCGAAGTCCCCGTCCGCGGCCATGCTGAATCCCTGGTAATAGCTGGTCGCCTGTTGGGCAAAGCGGCACGACGCCTCGTTGGCGCACAGCGTGGTGTCCAGTGCGGGGGCGTCGCTGACGTCCTCGCAAGGGGTGTCCGGGATCGACGTGTCGTCGTCCCCCACCTCCTCGGCGTCGTTCTCGCAGGCGACGAAGACCAGCGCCACAGCCATCCACGCCATCCGTGCCATGGTCACGTCACATCCCCAGCACATCGTTGATCTCCTGCACCGCTCGCTCCATCTCGTCCCCGTCGAAGCTGAGCCGATAATGGGCGTAGCGCACGTTGCGCTCACCATCGAGGATGTAGACATAAAACGGGCTCGCCCCGCTGTTCCAGAACGCCTGCACCTCTTCCGTGTCCTGGAGCACCGGGATGGGGACGTCTGGATGGGAATCGTTGATGTAGCCGATGCCATCCTCGGAACCCTTGATGTTGATCCCCAGGAAGGCCACGTCGTCGCCCCACTGTCCCTGCTGTGCGTTGCGGATGTTCCACATGGACGCAAACTGCGTCCGGCAATGGCCTCACGTGGCCGTCATCCAGAAGATCATCACCACCTTGCCGGAGTAGTCGCTCAGCGACACCTCCTTGCCATAGGTGAGCGATGCCTCGATGCCATCGACGAGCGTGAAATCCGGGATGGATGCATCGTCGAGACCGCACGGCGGCAGCCCGGGAGCGGCGTCGGGGTCCTCGGTGGCATCGCAACAAACGAAGGTCAGGGCCAGCACGGCCAGCGCAAGACGAAAAATGGAAGGCAATAAAACGTGTTTCATGGCTGTTGGTGTGGATGATAACGCCGTCGCTGCCCGACAGCAGGGCATTTTTGACGTTGGGTCCCGTTCATTTTCCCTTTCGGACCGGGCGCTTCGAGGTTGAAAAAGGCATGAGACCGGCTAGACTCCGGAATTCACCATGCAGCGATGCTATCTCTACGAAGGATCTCGCGACGAAGCATTGCGCCGAGTGGATGCGGCCATGACGACGCACGCCAAGCGCTTTCCCAGGCTGCGCCCCACCTTCGAGTGGACCGACCGCTACCGCGCCCAGGCTAACTTCCACGTGCCCCTGCTGGACATCGAGCAACGGGCCGAGCTTCGCATCCTTCCCGACCGGATCCTGGTCGATGTGCCGCTGCCGCGTCTGCTGCGCGTGTTCAGGGAGCGGATCCAGGAGGTTCTCGATCGTCATGCGCGCGCGATCTTGGCGGACATGCTGCGAGGGACGAGCTGACGGGGAGGGATCGTGAGCAAGAAATCCAAAAAGGGACTGTTCATCGGGCTGGGCGCGGGGGGATGCCTGCTGCTGGTGTGTTGCGGGGCCATCGGGGGCGGTGCGTTCTACTTCTACTACATGCAGCCGCAGGCGGAGCTGGAGCAGCGGCTGCAGGAAGAGCGCAAGGCCGCCGATGCCGCCGCGGTCGAGGCGGATCCCTTCGGCCAGGTCCCCTACGGCAACATCAAGCTCGACAAGGATCCGACCCAGGTGCTGATCAGCAACTCCGACGGCGCCGAGGTGGCGGAGACGAGGGCCCAGGGCGAGAAGATCGAGTACTACGGCCTGGATCCCTCCAACGACTTCTTCAAGGTCAAGACCACCGCTGGCGGTGAGGGCTACATCCGTGTGGGGGACGCCGAGATCATGGCGTCCCAGCAGGGCCAGGTCCGCATCATCGAGGCTTCGACGATGGTCTACGCCTCCAACAGCACCACCGGAGGGGTGCTGGAGGTGCGCAAGGAGGGGGAGCTGCTGCCGTGGTACGGCTATGACGCCAGCGGCGACTACTACAAGGTCCAGACCGCCAGCGGCGCAGACGCCTACGTGCCGGTCACCGAAGCCACCATCATTCCTTTCTAGCCTGCTTGCCAGGCCGCATCCGAGCAGGATTTCCGCAGCCAGCCCACCGGCGCACCACCGCGGTAGTCGTTGACAAATGACCCGCTACGTCTTTTGCTGGACCCCTGCTCGGGCGGGCCAGGCAGCGAGGCGGAGGGAACGTTGGTTTCACCATTCGAATTCGCACCTAAAATCGGTCTTCTACTGATCCTGAGCCTAGTCGGCTGCGGCGGTGGCGGGATGGAGAACTGCCCCGACCCAACGGCAGCCACCCCGGGCTCCCCCCCGCCACAGCCCGAGACCGGCCCGCCGGTCCTCCCCCCGATCCGCGCCGGCCAGGCCGATGACGCAGAGCTGGAGATGATGCTCCACCGCCTGGAGAACGAGCGGCACGAGGACCGGGACGATGTCCTGGCCCTGATGGAGCTGGAGCCGGGAATGTCGGTGGCCGACGTGGGGTGCGGGGCCGGGTATTTCACGTTCAGCTTGTCCGAGGCCGTCGGGGAGACGGGCCAGGTCCACGCGGTGGACGTCAACGCCGACATGATCCAGACCATGCACGGCCAGCTGTACCTCGACGAGCACGCCCAGCACCGCAACATCCAGCTCTACCACTCCACCCGCTGGGACACGCGCCTCCCCCAGGGCGCCGTCGACGTGGCGCTGATGGCTCACCTGGATTTCTATGCCTTCTCGGGCATCTACGAGGGGGACGAGAAGCTGCTGGACAGCGTGGCCCGCGCGCTCAAACCCGGCGGACGGCTGGTGGTCGTCCAGCACATGGGGCTCAAGGGTGGCGGCCTGTCCACGGCCAACATCAAGCGCAACGTCGAGCGCGCAGATCTGGTGATGTCGGGCGGCGAACGATTCGAGGAGTACAACACCGAGGCCCTCGTCTTCGAGAGGCCCCACTAGGTCACTCCGTCTTCTTCGGCTCCACGTATCCCAGCGCCTCGAGCTCCTTGATCACCGCCGGATCCAGCAACACCGACGGGGCCAGCGGCCCGGCTTGTTCGACCGAGCTTTCCCACTCCCGGCGCGCAGCCTCCAGCTGGGGCTCGGGGGCCGTCAGCGGCTGGAGCTCCCCCGCATCGGCCTCCAGGTCGTACACCGCCAGCGAGTCGGTCCAGATCCCCTTGAGCTTGCCGTCGGGGGACAACGCCAGCTGCCCTTCGCGCTGAGCCACCATCGGCGTGGCGACAACGCCCGTGGGCCATTCGTGGTCCACCTGCAGCGCCGAGGTGACCAGCGCCGGGATGGAGGCGATCCCCAGCGTGGGGGGTAGCTCGCCGGCGTTGCGGGCCACCAGCGGGACATGGGTCAACGGCTCCCACAGGTGCCGGCCATGCCCCACCCGGTCGTGCTCGCCCAGCAGCTCGCCGTGGTCCGACGTGAGCACGACGACCGTCTGGTCCCGGTGGGGTTCGATGGCGTCGAGGACCTCAGCGACGAGGGCGTCCGTGTCCTCGACCACGGCCCGGTAGGCGGCGGCATAGGCCTCCCGTGCACCCGGCTTGACGTTGCGCTTGGCCACCTCGCCCAGGAAGCCCCGCTGGGGGTCGATCCAGGCCGGGTCCACCTGCCAACGCTGCCGGGCCTCTTCCGAAGGCTTGAGCGGTGAGTGGGGCCCCAGCAGGTGCAGGTAGATGAAGTGCCTGCGGCCGTCCCCCCAATGCTGCTCGATCTCGGCGCGCACCTTGGGGGCGGCGGTGCGATCGGCGATACGCTTCCAGTTTTCGAAGCCCCGATCGAAGCCCAGGTCCTGGGCCAGGTAGGGGTTGGCATAGAATCCGGTGGTGGCAAAACCCTGCGCGCGCAACACCTCGGCCAGGGTCGGGGCCTCCGGCAGCGGCGGGTACCGTCCCATGCGGGCCATGGGCAGATCCCACCCGTGCTGGCGCACGGTCATGCCGGTGAACAACGATACGATGCTGGGCACGGTCCAGGTGCCGGCGCTCCAGGCCCGGGCCACGCCGCTGCCCGATGCCGCCAGCGAGTCGAGGGCCAGTGTTTCCACCTCCGCCACCACATCCGCCCGCAGCGTATCGATGACGATGACGACGGCGTGCTGGCAGTCCGTGCAGGCAGGCTCGGCCTCGGGTTCACCCAGGTCGCCTCCGGCGGGCGCTCCGGTCGTGGGCGCCTTGCCGTTGCAGCTGGCGAGACAGGTGGCCAGTACGGCCGCCAGCACCAGGGTGGGACGGATCCGCGGTCCTGTCACGGGGACAGCCTCGCCACGTGCTTGCGCGTCAGATTGACGGTGGCCAGCTCGCCATCCTCCTCGGGGACACGCGAGTAGGCCTCCAGGGCATACTCCGGCTGGCCGTAGAGCTCGGCGATGCGCCCCACGACGTGCCACCACACCGGCGGCAGATTCTCCGAGTTGTCCGAGTGTTCGAGGGCGAGTACCAGCACCTCTTGGGCTTCCACGGCGTGGCCCGCCTCGGCCTGCGCCACGGCCAGCGTGTGCAGGTGGGAGTTGTTGATGCCATCCCCCGCGGTCGCGGCGCGGGTGGCCATCTGAGTGGCTTCCTCCAACGCATCGTCTGTAAGCAGAAGACGCCAGGCCAACTCGTTGTAGATCCAGGCCCGGGCCTTGCCCGACTCGACGATCTGCCGGAGCATCGCCTGGACCTGCTCCCCGTCGCCGGCCTCTTGGGCCACGCCCATGGCCGTCAGCATGGCCATCAGATCGTCCGGCCGCTCGGTCATCAGTTGCTGGGCCTCTTCCTTGGCCTCATCGAACCGGCCGAGGGATGCCAGCGTGTGGATCCGGGTGGCCCGCGGTTCCGGCTCGGCCGGCGCCCGGTCCAGGAGCATGTCCGCCACCAGCAGCGCACTCTCGTACTGCTTGGTGGCCCCGTAGGCGGCCAGCATGGCCCGCTGGATGGCCGTACGATCCGCCTCGTCCTCGGCGCTGTCCAGGGCCCGCTCCAGCACCGCCAGCGCATCCTTGCCGCGCAGGCGGCTCATCAGCGCGGCCGCGGCGACCCGGATATCGTCCCGGCCAGCGTCCTCGTGATCCCTCCACAGGATGGCAAACGGCGAGGCATCGAAGGGGCCAGCCTCCGGTCGCGGAGCTTCGACCTCATAGGCCCAGTTGAGCCACAGACGGGCGCTCTCCAGATCCCCTTTGCTGAGGTGGGTGAAGGCCTGGGATCCCAGCTCTCCGCTGGTTGCGCTCGTGGTCCGGATACGGTATTGCCCCCGCTCCTTGACCACGAAGAAGGTCTCCTCGATCTGGGCGTTGAGCGTGGTGGTGGCGACCCGGTACCCGCTGCGATCGTCCCCGTCCACCGTGCTCTCCGTGGAGCCACAGCTCAGATCCAACAAAACCTCCTGAGAAAGTCCCATCTGCCGCAGCAGCGACTGGTAGCCCGGCGTGGCATCGATGACGTCGTCCAGATCCGCCTCGTCCTTGATCACGTCGCGGGAGAGCACGTCCTCCAGCTCGTCCCGCTGGATGGGATCCCGCATCAGTGCTGCCAGCATTCGCAGCGGCGCCGTCTCCGGCCGGTCCAGCTGGGCCAGCACCTCTTCGTAGGGCTTCAGCCCGTCCAGGTTGGCCGCCTGCTCGCGGATCTGGACCGGGTTGGGCGACCCGGTTGCCGCCGCTCGCAGCAGCCCGGCTGCTTCCGTGTATCGCCGGATCCCGATCAGTTCCCCCGCCGCCTCGGACAGGATGGAGCGCTTCTGCTCGGCGTTGTAGGCCCGCCGATTGGCCTCGGTGATCCCGACCTCTACCCCTTGAGCCACGACGATGGACGCCACCAGCATGGCGTTGACGGCTGCGGAATCGGTGGATACTTCCACCAGCTGGCGTAGCTCGTCGTGGCGATCCAGCCGGAACAGCACCGTCAACAGATTCACATCCAGATCGGTCATCTCCGACTGCTGGCGTCGCTGCCAGTAGATATCCGCCGCCCGCTCCAGATCGGCCCCCGGGGCAAAACGACGGCCCCGCTCGTCCCGTTCCAGGACCAGGGCCAGATTCTGCATGGCGTAGACGTCGTCGGGGTTGAGCTGGACGGTCTTCTCGAAGGCCTCGATGGCGCCCTCTCGGTCGTACCCCCAACGCAGCTCCCGGCCGAACAGATCATGCATGCGGATGTAGCCGAGGTAACGCCACGCCGCCGCGCTCTGCGGATGGTCTTCCACCGCCTTGAGGCCCTCGGCCCGGGCCGGCTCTCCCAGGCCCGCCGCCATCATCGCCACCGCATATAACGACCGGTAGACCACCTCGCCCGGATGGGCCTCCACCAGCGCGCGGTAGGCCTCCAACGCCTCGAGATTCCGTCCCAGCGCCAGATGGAGTTCGGCGGCCTGATCGAATTCGAGCTGCACCGGCTCCTCGTGTCCCATCGTCACGACGGCCTGACGCAACGCCTCGGCGTCTGCGGGAGCCAGCGGCTCGCTGCCCGTGTCCAGCGTGAAGCTCAGCAGCACCGTGCCGTCATCATCGACGCTGTACTCCTCGGACAACTCGACCCCGCCAAACCGCCGTGTCCGGCTCTGCGGCAGCTGCCGCGGCTGGTAGCCCGCCGCCGTTGTCACCTGGTAGACCACCTCGGCCCGGTGGGGAGGGAGGGCCACCGGGTGTAGCCGATCCGCCAGCGATGGTTCGCCCAGACCCCGGGGCTGGAGTAGGATCTCCGGAAGCCGCTCGGTGATGAGTGAAGGGAAGGCCAACAAGATCGCGTAGCCGCCCGAACTCTGGGCGATCTCCGAACCCTCGATGGAGAGGGTGATGGTGAACCGCTCGTCCAGAGCGCGCGGGTCGGTGACGGACCAGTCCGCCAGTTGCCGGGCTGCGTACGCGCCGGTGGCGTATGTCGCCAGGTTGTCCTCGACGACGGCCGGATCCGTGTCCGCATAGTCCCAGCGCATGGAGCCCGCGAGCCAGCCAGCGGCCTGGGTGATCTCCTGGATCGCCGCCGTTCCCTCCAGCGGCAGCCCGATGCGCCGCTCTTCGCGGTAGATGTTGTCGGCCGGCTGGCTCATGGGCGTGGGGGTCAACGTCCGGGTGTCCTCGCGCACCAGGAGCGCCAGGCGGCCCTGGTCCATCAGCGGGAGCTCGCCCAGCGGAGTGAACTCGGAGGTGGGATCGATCCAGTACTCGGGATCACCGGGCACGTGCACGATGGCGTGATCGAAGCGGTTGAGGCCGGGCATCTCCTCGGCCACGTCGGTGCCGGGCGCAGCACGCAGCAGCGCTACCTCGGCCTCGACTCCCAGGGCCGTCAGCAGGCTGACCATCAGCGTGGCCTTGTCCTTGCAGTCCCCATACCCGCGATGGATGCTCTCCGCCGGGGTGTACGGCACGATGGCCTGCTGGCCGAACTCGACGCCGGTGTAGCGGATCTGGCTGCGGGCCACGTCCAGGGCCCGGGTCACCAGCTCCTCACGATCCGGTTCCCCCTCACCGATCCGCTGGATCAGCTCCTCTAGCCCCTCGGAGGAGATCTGGCCCTTCGCGTGCTCGAAGTACTCGGCCATCACCGCCTTCCACGACGGCGCCGTGGAGAACTCGATGTAGGGGAAGGGAGAGATCTCGTAGGGCAAGTACGGCTCGAAGGAGCTGAAGGGTTGTAGCTGCTGGAGTTCCAGCGTCACACCTTGGGTTTCCCGCGTACGGATGCGGCGGGCCTCCGGCTCGATGCCGACCGCATTCCAAGAGAGGGCGCCCCGACGGGGAGCCGTGATGGTGACCCGGTACAGCTCAGTGGGGACGAAGTTGCCCACCGGGATGCGCTGGACGCTACCAGCGGCCAAGAAGGCCTTCTCGTCCTGCTCCACGATCAGCTCTTCCACCACGACCCCGACGGCCACCGCCGGCAACGGCGCGCGCAGGATGCGCTGGTCGGAGAAGATGGTCGGATCGTATTGGCTGACCGCCGCGTCACTGACCTGGGATCCCTCCAGCCATACCTCCCGGCCACCGGGGGTGATCACCCGTGCCTTGAGCTCGGGCTTGGCCTGGTACCACGGCGACCAGTAGACCTCGGTGACCCCCCAACCATCGACGGCGGCCTGGCCACGCACGTGGTAGATGCGGCGCAGCGCAGAGTTGGCACGCCCCTGGTCATCCCAGGTGTAGGTGTGCTCTTCGAGCAAGACCACCACGTCCGCGTTGTGGTCCACCTCCACAGCTTCGGCGGCTGCCAGCAGTTCCTGGGCGTCCACGGTGAATGGATCCGCCTTAGCCCAGACGGGAGCGGGGCGGGCGCTGGACCGGCCCGGGACCAGCAGCAGTGTCAGCAATAGCACCGTGACGGCGGCGCAGGGAAGGTGCGATGGGTGTCTGCTCATGGTGCTATTCGCTCCCAGACGCACAGATTACTCCGGGCGGCCGCTCGGCGCGAACTCGCGGCGTGCCGCCGCGGGCCCGGTGGGCATCACGGGGTTTTGTCGATCTCGAAATGATCCAGCTCCGATCCGTCATCGCGATAGGCCGTGTAACGCAGCACATCGCCGTTGATCCACAGATGGCCGTAGTGAAACGCCTCGTCCATGACCTCCGTGAAGACGTCCCCCGAGAAGCTGTACAGGCCCGCCCCGCCGCCGCCGGTGACCACATAGATCGTCCCCTCGGCGGCCGAATCGACGCGGTGTTGGGAGTACATCGGTGCCGTGCGCTCATAGCCGTGATCGTGCCCGCTGAAGATGATGTCCACGTGGTGCCAGTCGACGACGTGGAGCCACGCCTGCTGGAGCTGCTCGTCCGAACCGTGGGACCCAGAGGAATACATGCAATGGTGCATGGCCACGATGGTGAACGGAGCCGTATTGGCGGTGAGATCGGCGTCCAACCACTGGGCCTGCGCCTCCAAGCTGGCGTCATTCATCGAGCTGTTGAGCACGACGATGTGCAGCGGCCCCACGGTCAGGGAGTACCATGCCTCGTCGCTGGGCATAGCCGTCAGCCCGTAGAACTCCTCGGCGTGCCCCTCGTGATTGCCGTGGACCGGGATCAGCGGGATCCAGGGGAACAGCTGCTGGGAGTACTCGAAGAAGTCTCCCCAGGCCCCCACGTCGCCGCCCCAGCCGACAAAGTCCCCGGTGTGCAGCATTAGCTGGGGCCAGTGGTACATGGCTTGATCCAGCATGGGGCCCATGATCTGGGCTTCGCCGCCCCGCGAATCCCCCAACACCAGCGCGGACAGCGCACTGTCGCTGGAGTCGAAGGTGGTGAACGGGTAGTCGGGGCTGAAGGCGCCGTCGATGCCCACCCGGTAGGTATAGGTCGTGCCCGGCTGCAGGTCGCACACCACCGCCATGTGGACCCGGGTCTTGTCGCCCCACTCCGGCCCGGTGAGGTAGGTGTAGACCACCTGCCGGTTCTCCAGGGTGGACTGCTCCCCCCACTCGATGACCGAGGCGGTGGTGTCCACGTCGGTCTGCCACAGCACGGCGAAGGAGGTCTCCGCGTCGCGGTAGAAGCCGGTGCGCACGTGGTACGGCGCCGGATCGTCGCCCACGCCGAGGGCGGTGCGCTTGGCCAGGACCGGAGGGTCGCCGCTGAGGGGATTGGCCGGTTCGTAGATCGGGCCGCAGGGGTCGTAGGGGAGCTCCTCGGGGGTGTACTCCACGCCGTTGTCGAGGGGCGTCTGGCCGGAGGCGTCGTCGTCGTCCACCACCACGTCGTCGTCCGCCGTGTCGTCGTCCCCCGCGTCATCGTCTGCGACGGTGTGGAAGCCCTCGTCTTCCGCCGGCTGGCAGGCCGGCAGACCAAGCGACGCGGCGAGGGCAAGCAGGATCGGCAACTGGTAGGCACACGTCTTCAACGGCGGAAACGTCCTCCTCGCTTCACTTTAATGACACACGGGGTCGTTGTCCCCCCTTCACGCGCGTTCACGTGCGTAAACTTCATGCGGGACGTGCCGATCTCGAAGGGTTCTAGCGGTGTGCCTGGAATCGATCGGCTGGTGCATTTGTAGCCGTGATCGTGCCCGCTGAAGACGATGTCCACAGGGTGCCAGTCCAAGTTTTGCTCTAGCTCGTACTGTAGCCGCTCGTCCGATCCACGAGCCCCTGAGGAGAGCAGACCGTGGTGCATGGCCACGATGCCGAACGGAGCAGTGCTGGCGGTCAGGTGCAGTCGATGATCGAGCCCCACTCGAACCAGGTCCCGTTGGGGAAACACTCCATTCCGATCCCCTGCGTCTCGTCGCCCGCCCAGCAGTACACACATTCCGTCGTGTTGTTGGGATTCAAGCCGGCACAGCTGTCCCCCACCGTGGGGATGGTCGCCGGACAATAGGGGGAGAGCCACGGCGTGCAGTTCGGGCCGGTGCACAGCGGCATGCCACCGGCGGTGTCGTCGTCCTCCCCAGGCTCGTCGTCCCCCAAGTACGCGTCCACCCTCAAAGAGACAACACGGAACAAGCAAACCCACCACA
>CAZDDH010000071.1:17103-36477 GCA_964504165.1 uncultured Rickettsiales bacterium
GGTGTGTGGTGGTGGGCTGTGAGTTCGTCCCCGGGGTCGTCGTCCCCCGCGTCGGCGTCCCCCGCGTCGTCGTCCCCCGCGTCGTCGTCCCCCGCGTCGTCGTCCCCCACGTCGTCGTCGTCGGTATTCGGCACATAGGGATCCGGGCAACCGATCCACAAGAATGAAGCGAGCAGCATGAACAGGACGTTGGTATTCGAATGCATCGGTCCTCCAGTTGTGCGGGCTGCCGAGTCGGCCCACCCATGGAGTGTCCGGGGGCCGCCGTCAGGGCTCAGTTTTTTGGAGGACGGACAAAGACCAGCAGCGTGACGGTATGGGTTGTGTAAGGTTGGAGATCCTCACCTCGATGTACTCTCGTGAGTGATGCAAGAAGACCAAGGCACCGTAGTTGCCAGGGGTATCGGACGGCGTTTCGCCCCATGGCTCACCCTGGCCGTCCTCCTCCTCCAAGCCGCCTGTGCCGAGGACACCATCCGTCAGCTCGATCTGGTGTTTGCCGCCAACATCCTCGACCCGGAGATCCATTGCACGCGCGAGGAGTCGGACGGCTGCGGCCTGTACATGGCCCGGCTGTCGTGGAACACCACCGAGCGTTCCATCGCGGTGGACGACCTGGCCACGCTGCAGGCCGATGCGGACCAGGGCTACTGGCACCCGGACCTGTACCGCATCAACCCAGGCGACGACGACTACCAGATCGCCTACGTCCGCACCGATCCGCGGCCCCTGGGCATGGCCGATCGCAACGCGATCCGGATGGCCCGCGTCGAAGCGGAATACGGCTGGGAGACGACCCATTGCCCCGCTGAACTTGAGGCCGCCCGCTTCCCCGCCTTCAGCGACTCGGGCGCCTATTTCACGTACGAGCGGTGGGAGGACGACACCACCAACGTCCACCGCAGGGAGCTGGGCGCGGACCTCTGTGCCGCCGACGGCGATGTGCCTATCAGCACCTCCGCAGACCTGTGCCAGGACGACGCTTCGGACCCCATCTTCGTGCCCGGCACTGACCACATGATCCTCTACCACTGCACCGGCGAAGCGACGAGCCACGTCAAGCTGGTGGAGCACACCGATCAAACCAATAACGACCGTGTGGCCCACGACTCGGATCACAACTGCGGCCACTACGGCATCACCGCCGATGGCGAGCACGCCGTCTGCTCGACTGGGTTCCACATCCACACCTACAGCACCGGGACCGACGACGAGACGAACCGTCGGTTCAACGTCGAGGACGAGGACCAGCTGCTGCTCTCCCAGAGCCCGTCGTTCTATGCGGACAAGCATGAAAGCTTCGAGGGCTGCACCGACCTGGTTACCGCCTACATCTCCTACGGCAACACCAGCGACAAGTTGCTCTACAGCGTGATGTGCTCTGACCCCGGCCAGCTCCTCTCCAAGCTGTTCCTGGCCACCGTCCCCGCCGACGACCCCATGGCCCACGACGTCGCAGACATCAACGACGTGATCCACATCGGCCATTACCTGCAGGAGTATCTCAAGGACCACCGCGCGGATTTCGGGTTGGATGCCCACAGCGACGGTGACATCGACGGGCTGGATTTCTGCACGGGAGATTTCGAGATCTCCGGGGAGGTGTTTCCATGATGTTCGAGAACCCCGGCCACGGCCCCTGCGAGGAGGTCTACTGTCGTTTCTCCGTCCACGACGTGTCCGCCGGCAATGGTCCCCAAGAGGATTCGTTCATCGCCAGCGCCGAGTGCGACATGGACGGAGACGGGGAGATCGCCGAACTGCAGGCCGACGAGTGTGAGCATGCGTTCCGGATTACTGGCGAAGAGGTCTACTGATTGGGTCGCCCGTTCGAATCCGGGGTGGGATTGCTCCTTCAGTGACCTGGGTATCGTCGCAATCGGACTCCAGGGCCGCCATGTGGAACGCCCTGACGGTCAGTTCTTGCTCCACGAATCGTCCGGCGACGGTCTGATTGGTCCCCGCCTGAGGTGACGGGTCACGCCTGGTGAGGCGATACCAGTGGCGCATCGCCCATATCTTCAAGCAGCACCCCAGGCTGCCCGTATTGAACCAGGGAATTCGATATTCGGTTGTTTCAGAACGGTCGGCCGTACCTCCCGTCGTGCCATGTGTCTTCATGCTCACCCTCCCCTCGAGCAAATACCGTGACGGCTACCCCCCCCGGAGTATTGGAAACGCTGAATCGTGGAGCCGCCACTATCCTGTTCAAACCGTAGTAGTGGAGATGGGCCTCCACAAGGACACCAGCGGCCAAAATTCACAGGATTTCGTCAAAAGTGACGCTTGAATAGAGGAGAACCCCTATCCCTTGTTGGATCCCGTTGCGCAACAACTACATCTGTAGTATTCAAACTACAAGTGTAGTGGAGATGCCATGCCCAAGCTATCAGCCCGTGAGTGGGCACTACTCGAAGTCCTTTGGGAACGGGGGCCGTCGACCGGCCGTGACGTCCTCGAAGGAACCGCGGACCAGTACAACTGGGCCTACAACACCGTCAAGACCATGCTCGACCGCATGGTGACCAAAGGGGTCATCGGGGTACGACCCGTGGGCCGGGTGCGCGAGTACCACGCCACGCTGGACCGTCAGCAAGCGCGGCAAAACGCCTGGGACCGATTGGTACGCAAGGCCTTCGACGGACGCGCTGCGACGGCGCTGAGCTTCGTGGCGGCCCGGTCCGATCTCACGCCGGAGAAGCGCGCTGCGCTCGAGGCGCTCCTGGAGGATCTCGATGACTGACTGGTTGCTCGAGATGACGTTGTGGACGGGGATGCTGTTCGCCTGTGCCCGTGTCGCGGACAGGCTGCTGGCGTCGAGATTGGCTCCCCGGGCTCGCATGATCCTGTACGCGCCTGTCCTGCTGCGGCCGATCCTACCCCTGGATTGGAGTTCGCCCGCCGGCGTCATACGCCACGACGTGGATCTCCTGCCAACCCCGGCACCAGTCGCGGTCACGGACGTGGGATCCATCACAAACGCCTCGTTCGATCCAATCCCCTGGGTCTGGGCCGCCGTCTCCGTCGTTTTAATGCTGTACTGGGTCCGCAGCTGGGTGGCGGCAGCGCGCTTGCGGACATCTATCCCCAGCGGGCCCCAAGGTGTCCGCAACCATCCCACCATGGGACCGGCCGTGATCGGCGTGTTCCGGCCCTTCGTAATACTTCCCGAGGGGCTTCGCGACGACCGGGAAGTGATCTTGCTGCACGAACACGCCCATATCTCGGCCCGGGATCCCCTGCTGTCCTGTGCGCTCCAGGTCTGGCTGGCGTTGTTGTGGCCGCTGTTCCCGCTGTGGTTGGCGCGCGCGCGATTGCACCAGCTGATGGAGCTCGCCGCCGATGGCCGAGCCGCAGCCCAGCACGGCGCAAAAACCGTGGGTGCGGCCCTCGTCTCGCTGGCGGATCGTCCCCGTCCCCGGGCAGCCCTGGGTGTTTCAACACTGTGGGGTCTGAAGGAGAGGATGGTCTCGCTGCGGCACGGCCACGTGAGGACACCGGTAGGCCACGCCCTGGGGACGGCTGCGCTGACGGTCCTCATTGGCGCGGCGGGCGCCCGGGCCCAGGCGCCACCCAACGGCGACGTACAGCTCCTCTTCGAGATCGAATTCTACGCCCTGGATGAAGGGGCGGTCTCACGGCTGGCGGGCGTGCCAGGACTGGGTGCCACGGGGGTCGTCAACCTACGTGACGTTCCGCAGATCGGTGTCGAACCAACCATGCGGCCGAAGATCAGCACCCGTCCCGGACAGCGGGCCGAGGTGATCGCGGGCCACGGGGGCGATGAAGGCTCCTACGCCATCGAGGTCCTGGCCAGGGCAGCCCACCCGTGGGATCTGGACATCCGCGCCAGCGTACCCGGCCCCGACGTTGGGATCGATATCACCGCGCAGGTGGGCCCCGACACACCCGTAGTTGCGGTCCGCTTCCAAGAGGACGGCAGCGAGTGGTTGCTCGTGGTCCAGGTCAGCGAGATGCGTAAAGGGGATCCCACGTCCTCGCCGGAGTGACGCAGTGCTGTCGCCATGCAAAGAAGTGCCCGGCACCGACACTTCACCGGAACAACAACCTTCACCGCCGGTGGACCAAAGGACTCACGGACACCCTCTCACCCGATCATCCTCATCCAGATGCAGGCACTCCCCACTCCGTCCACGGGCATACCGTTCCAGCACCTCCCACACCTCGAGCGCCGGCTGCG
This sequence comes from uncultured Rickettsiales bacterium, assembly GCA_964504165.1. GTDB lineage: Bacteria > Myxococcota_A > UBA796 > UBA9615 > CAYRNR01 > CAZDDH01. Next base: position 21,305 of record CAZDDH010000071.1, read on the forward strand.
GATCGGTCGGCGTGAGGCCCCTGGGCAGATACGCCGACGGGTTGAAGGCCGCGTGCTTCTGAATCGCCAGACGGTAGGTACCACCGGGCTCGACACCCTCCCCGAGGGCCAGGCTCCAGCGGGTCACCGGTAGCTCGTCGCGAAGGCGCAAGAGATCCGCGCCGCTGATCTGGGCGGTGTAGAAGCTGTTGAACCCCGGCGTGTCCGCCGGCTGGCGCTCCACCTTGAAGGTGTCGAGGAACCGTTGGGGATTGTAGGGGCCGGGGCCCCAGCTCTGCCAGACGGTCTCGTGGTCCACGAGGGCAGCGGTGATGCCGGGGAGGGTGGCGAGGGCGGCCCTGGCGGTGAGGGCGCCAATCTCGGTCTTGTTGTGGGCGGTCCGCAGCTGGCCCACGGCGTTCAGGGCGTCGGGGGCGTATTCGGCCATCACCCGCTCCACGGCGGCCTGCACCTCAGGATCCGCCGGCATGGCGGGGCTGGGCACCGCGTTGGGCAGCAGCTGATAGTTGGTGCTGACCACGCCGCCACCCTCCAGGGCCACCTCCACGTCCAGACGGGCCACCCACAGGGCGCCGGTGCCGGCCTGGATGATGACTGTGTTCCCCTCCACCACCGGCTCCTGCAGCACCTTGTGGGAGTGGCCGCCCAGGATCACGTCGATGCCCGGGACCTCCCGGGCGAGCTTGCGGTCGTCGTCCAGGCCCAGGTGGCTGACCATCACCAACAGGTCCACGTTGTCGCGCTTGGACTCGACGATCTCCCGGGCCCGGACGGCGTAGTCAAAGCGGGTGTGGAAGTCGCCGCCGGGGAAGAAGTCGCCGTCGTACTGCTCGTTCTGTTCGTTCCAGGGGTAGGAGACCATGCCGAAGAACCCCACCCGAAGGTCCCCCACGGGCACCTGGGCGTATTCCGCTGCCCAGTACCCGGCCTCGCCGCCATCTCCGTCGTGAGTGGTGTTGCTGGCCAACACGACGCCGTGGGGATCCCGGGCGAAGGCCAGCAGCTTGTCCTCGCCCCAGGCGAAATCGTGGTTGCCGACCACCCGCACGTCGAACTGCATGGCGTGGGTCACATCGATGGTGGCCTGGCCGCCGGAGGTCAGCTCCGCGACGGACCCCTTCTCGAAGTCGTCGCCCCCGCTGGTGAACAGGGCTTGGGGATGGTCCTTCTGCACGGTCTCGAAGTACCCCCGCAGTCGGCTGTAGCGGCTCTCGCCGCCATGCTCCAGCCGGGGCGTGTAGCTGGCGTGCAGGTCGTTGACGTGCACGAAGGTGACGGTCCGGGTGGCGGGTATCTCGTGGGCGTCGTCGTCCGCCGCGGCCGGCCCGCTGCGCGCGCGGCAACCCACCGCCAGCACCGCCAGAACGGCGGCCAGAGCAGACCAGCGGTGGGGGCTCACGCTGCTTCCGGTGGGATGGGCCGGCACACCGCGGCGATGGCGTACACCGCCGCCCCCACCAGCAGCACGGCGTGGAAGCCGAAGCTGATGGAGAACACCATGGCCGCGCAGGACGCCAGCACCGAGAAATACCCGTTGACCACCCAGCCGCCCACCACCAGGTCCTGGCGGGTGGTGCCCAGGGCGGCAATCGCCGTGGGAAACGGCATGCCCATGGCCGTGGCCGGGATGGCCAGCAGCCCCAATACCAGCGCGATGCGGGCCGCAATCGGTAGATGCAAGGTACCCGCCAGGATCGGATCCAGGGCCAGCCGGTACAGCACCAGCACGGCTGCGATGGTGGCGCAGATGACGATCAACCGCTTGCCCACCGCGCCGGGCAGGTACACCGTCAGCATCGACCCCAGCCCCGAGAAGATCAGCATGGCGCACAGCACCACGGCCAGGGCGTAGCTGGGATTCCCCAGGAACAGCGTCAGCTTCTGCACCAGCACCATCTCGATGAGCACGTAGGCGAGCCCCAGGCACGAGAAGTAGGCCAGCGCCCGCCCCCGGCCCTTCTTGCGGGCGTCGTCCCGGCGGATGAAGCGCGCGGGCACCAGGATGAACAGCGTGGCGAACAGCGCCACGATGAGGGTCGTCGCCGCCAGCAGCAGGTGGCCGTTGGACTTGTCGAAGATGTAGTCGGGGTACTTCAGCACGTTGCGCCAGCGGGTGTGCTCCATGAAAAACGGCGCGTTGTCGGTGGTGACGGTGATGTCGAAGGGGTAGTCGGCGATGAAGGCCTGCTTGTCCTCCAGGGCGATGAGGGCCTCGAAGTCGTTGGGTTCGGCCCCCACCTGCATGTGGGGCAGGGCCAGCGGCACGAAGCCCCTGTGCTCACAGGCGGCCAGCACCTGCCTGGACTGCTCCCCGGTGAACGGGGTCACCGACATCAGGATCACCGAATAGAAGCCCTCCTTGTCGCCGATGAGGATGATGTGCTGGGCCGGATCCTCGATGCCCATCTGGCGCAACACGGCGTCGGTGAGGGTGATGACCCGCAGGGTCTGGCGGGGTGGGTCGTACATCCAGCGGGTCAGGGTCAGCACCCCGCCGGGGGCCAGGTGATCGAAGTAGGTGGTGAACGCCTCGAGCGTATACAGGTAGTTCTCCGACAGGGTGAAGGCCCCGGCCTGGGTGGCCGCCAGAGTGTCCACCCCGCTGAGCTGGATCAGATCCCACTGGCGGTCCCCGGCGGCGGTGAGGTAGCTGCGACCCTCCGCCACCACGGGTGTCACGCCCTCGCGGTGGAAGATGCCCTGGTTGAATTCGGCGAGGTCGTGGGTGCCGGCGGCCATGATGGCGGGGTTGATGTCCACCGCGGTGATGTCCGTCGCGCCGTTGCGCAGGGCATTGATGACATCGATGCCCCCGCCGCTGCCGATAATCAGCACCTCCTCGGGTTCGTGGACCGTGTGCACGATGGCGGCAGGCACGTAGTCGTAGATGGGTTCCTCGGTGATCTCCCCTTCCGCGCTGTAGGCGAAGGTCAGCGCCCAGCCATCGATGAGGTAACCGACCCGCGCAGGGATGTCGTGGTCCGGGTGGTGCCTGAAGTAGGTCTGGAAGTCCGCCCCCCAGAACCCCGTGAGGTTCCCCGCGTCGAAGAAATCCAGGATCGCCAGGGAGTTGCTGGTGCGCTCGTAGATCTGGCTCTTTTCAAGCTTGGGGAAGCTCTTGTGGGACTTCATGTAAAACGGTGCGGCCATGGGGTTGAGGGCCAGCAGGTAGGCCCCCAGCACCACCACCGCCGCCACCAGCGCACGCCCCCCGACCTGGCGCCGGTCCGGCACCCGCAGCGCCAGCAACGCCCCGGCCACCACCGCGATGAGTGCAAACGCCAGGAAGGTCGCGGCGGGGTTCATCCGCTCCAGCAGGACCACGGACAGGGCGCAGCCCAGGCCCGAGCCCACCATGTTGGCAAATATAGATGCGCGCCACGTTGCCCGGGGCCGTGCTGATGACAAAAGAGATGAACAGCCCGGCAAAAAAGAACTGCACCCCGACGATGGCGATGAGGGTCGCGAACAGGCCAAAGTTCCAGACGCTGGAGAGGATCTCACCGGTGAAGGGCAGGTTGATCACCACCAGCAGCCCGGCCGCCGATACCAGGGCGTAGCCCACAGCCGTCTTGGCCAGGAACTCGTCGCGGGGCCGCTGCAGAAGCTCCGGCTTGAGGTTCAGCAGCAGCCCGCCGGCGGTGAAGCCCAGCAACGAGATGCTGATCACCAAAAACGCGAAGTGGTACCAGATGGCAAAGGAGAAGATGCGCGTCCAGACGATCTGGATCCCCAGGATGGCCAGCGAAAACAGGAAGACAGCCACGAGTTGCACGACGACGCCCCTCTCATCCCTCGGGGTTCTGGCAGGGTCGGCAAAACCGGGGAAAGTCTATCACGGGAGCGCGCCTGGATCGGCGGGCGGGGCGGTTCAGTCGGCGGGGGCAACGATATCGACGGAGGTCAACTCCAGGGGGTAGAGCAGGGCACCGCTGTTGAGGGCGATGGCCAGATCCGTGGCCTCGGCTTGCAGCCGCTGGGGCGAGCCCGAGCCCATGGTGATGCGGGCCTTGCCGCCACAGATCTTCTCCTGGATGACCGGCGCGCTGAGCACCACGTCGTCGAGCACGATGGCGAGCTTGTCCCCCGTGTGCTCATCCGTGAACGTGCAAAACAGATCACTCCCATGATCGTCGAACACCAGCATCACGTACGGCATGTTGAACTGATCAAAATCCACCTTGGTGCGGGCCACCTGCTCGCCCGTGAGGGCCACATCGATGGCCACGAGATTGGGCTGGGTGCGCACCCGGCGGCCGCTGGTCTCGTCCAGCTCCTCGGTCCACAGCACCACCGTGCCCTCCGGTAACTTCTCGGCCAGGGCGTCGTCGAGCTGGGTGTCGCTCAACATCCCCGCCGGGTCCCGCTGGGCACGGCACCCCTCCACCAGCTCTTCGAGCGCCTGCTCGGTCAACGAGTCGTCCACTCCGCGGAATTCCAGCCGGGCTGGGCGGGTGAGCAGGGCCACGATGCGCTCCTGGTTGATCCCACCGATGACCTCGACGTCGATGCCATCGGAACCGGAGATGCGCACCGACGGCTTACGTACGTCTGCCTCGTCGAGGCGCTGCTGGACGATGAGCAGGGTCTGATCCAGGGCGGCCTGGCGCTCGGTCTCGCCGAGCTCGTTGGGGAACTGGACCTCGAACTCCAGCCGAGCCCCGCCCTGGCTGGCCAGCGTCCCTCCCCACAACGCGCTGACCGCCAGCCAGACGAGCCCGATCATGGCGGCAATGAAGGCCAGGCTGGTCCCGACCGCAAAGCAGCCGATGGCGACCATCGCCGAGGTTCGCTTGCGCGTCTTGCTCACGGTATCTCCCATGTCCGTGATCCTGCGGCACACCGTATACCATGCGGCGTCTTTGTGCGCCGCCATCGATCCGCGGCCAGGCATTCGACGGGACGCTCGGCTCTGGTATCCTTACCGGCGGCGGACAGGCGGCACGAGCCGGCGACCGCATGGAGAATCGGTGGCAACACTCCCCGGACCGCGTCCCGCGTTACTCGCAACGATGGCCCTGCTGTGCCTGGCCCTGTCGCCGGCACTCCCGGCAGCCGGGGACGAGCCCGTGCTGCTCGTCGGGGAACACGGGGACGGCAATCCCGTCACCACGAACGCCGAGCTGTACCGGCTGGGCTTCACGGCCGATCAGGTCAACGGCGCCGCTCCCCTCGCCGACTACGCCTTCGGAGGGGCCTCGTTGTGGCCTCGGGCCGTGGAGATCAGCCCCTGCCCAGCCGATCGAGCGGAGGTGGACCTGGGCGCCGCCTTGCAGGCGGGCGGGCGAGCCCTGGATGACTGGGAGTACGACAACGCGGTGGCCGAGCTAGAAGCCCTCACCGAGCAGCTGGCCTGCCTGGCACCTCCGGTAGATGGCGCATCGCTGGCCCGGGCCGCCGTGCTGCTGGGGTACGCGCGCTTCGAGACCGACGACCTCAAGGGAGCCCGCCAGGCCTTCGAGGCGGCGGCGACCTTCGATCTGGCGGTGAGCTGGGACGAGGAGTTCCCACCGGACGCCAAGCTGGTCTTCGACGCGGCGATCCACGACGCGACGGCGGACGAACCCGCCCACATCGACATCAGCGCCGATTCCCGGCTGGCCCGCGAAGTGCTCATCGACGGCGCGCCATTGCCGCGCAACGGCGAGCTGCGTCCCGGCCAGCACCACCTGTCCATGCCCGCACAGGGGGGTAAACGGGTGCGGTTGGCCATCGGGTTGGCCCCGGGGCAGAAGGTCCAGATCGCCAACGTGGACGCGTTGATCCAGGAATTCGTGGCCGGTGATGCGTCCACCTCCGCCGCAGCGCGGGCCCTCTCCAGTGCGCTGGTATCTGCCGGCGAAGCAGGGGCGGCCGTCCTCGATTTCGGCGCCGCCAAGCTGCAGCGCTTCGAGACGACCACCCGCCGCCTCACCAAAATGCCGCCGCCGTCCGGCGCCGCCTTGGTGGGAACTCCGGCAGCCTTCAGCACGGCGCCGACGCAGCCGAACCGCCAGCGTCTGGTCAGCCTGACCCTGGCCGGCGGCGGGGGCGTGTTGGCGTTGGTGGGGTTCATCGGGCACGGGGCCACGTACAATCAGGGACTGGTGGCGGAAGAACAGGCGCTCTACGACAACCTGCGCGCCGGCAACGGGGCGGGTTTTGTCCTGGGAATCACCGGCCTGGCCGTCGGTGTCACCGGTGTCGCGCTGTTGTTCGTCACCCAACCGTCCTCGCCCTCGGTAGCCTTCGTTCCGGGCCCCGTGACCTCCATCGCCGTGGACTTCTAAAGGAATGATGATGGCGAACCGGGCATCCCAACGTGAATCCACCACGCCGGCGGCACCATGGCTGTGGTTGGTCCTGGTGCTGGCCGCGCTACCCGCTTGTTTCTTACCCCCCTGGGACGAGCGCAGCTGGGTCGACGACGACGATACCGTCGGGGATGACGACGACACGACCGACGATGACGATGACGACACCACCGTGGAGCCCATCTCCTTCACCGGCGAGGCGGACGTGGACGTGTCCTCCGAGGGCTGGTTCGACACCAAGTGCCTGGGCTCCATCAACGCCGAGCTGGACGCCGACAGAATCGAGCTCAGCGGCGACGGCGCCTGCGAGCTGATGATACCCAACGTCGGCACCGTGATGGCCGGCCTGGATCTTGACTGCGTCGTGTCCGGCGAGGTCGTGGGCGGCACGATGTCCATGACCTTCAACACCGGCTATTCTCCGGTGGAACTGACGACTGCGGTCGATGGCAGCTACGACGCGGAGGCCGGCACCATCGAGGCAAGCATCTCCGGGGAGGCCTTCACCATCGAGGCCGACGGTACCCTCGACCTCACGGCAACGGACTAGAACTCGAAGTAGTACTTGGCCGTCCGGGTCTTGGTGCCGCGGAAGCGGGGGAACTCCAGGGCCGACATGCGCTTCACCACACAAGTCTCCAGCGGTGATCCCAGGTAGCCGTCGGTGATGATGCGGGACCCGGAAACGTGCCCGTCCGGGTGCACGGTGAACTTCACCCAGATCTTGCCGGATAGCTCCACGCCCGTGGCCTGGGCCTCGACGAAGCAGCTGCGAACCGAGGCGTTGGAGCCCAGGATGAACTCGACGGAGGCCCGGCTGACCGCCTCGCTGGCCTCGGGGAGATCCTCGTCCTCGGCGACCGCGTCCTCGTCCCCGGCCTCGTCCCCGGCCTCGTCCCCGGCCTCGGCATCAGCGGGAGGCCCGGACTCGGTCGCCTGCTTCTGCTGCAGGGCCACGTGCACCGTCTGGGTTCCCTCCTCGGGGAAGATCTCCGCTCCGCTCGCCTCCTCGTACCCGTCCTTGCTGAACGTCACCGAATAGGCGCGGCCGGGCAGCCCCTGTTCGAAGCGGTACGCCGTGGTCCCCAGGCGCCGGTTGTTCATGAACACATCCGCCCCCGATGGTGTGGAGGTGAACAGGATCGACGGCTTGATCGCGATCTCCTCCGCCGGGGCCGGCTCCGCGGGGATCTCCGCCGCCTCCCCTGCCGCATCAGCGTCCGCCAGGGCATCCGGGTCCGGAGGGCTGGCTTGCACCACCTCCAGGGGCTGGCTCGGCGCGTCGTCGGGGAGCTGGACCTCGGCGACCTCCACGTCGCCGCCGGAGAGGGAAGACCGGACGGCCAGCACCAGCACGGTGATCACCCCACCGATCAAGATCAACAGCACCGGGATGGCGATGAGGCTCACCAGCGGCCACGGATTGCGGCCGGGGGTCACGTCGGGCTCCGGCTCCTCGGCCAGCCGTCGCAACTCCTCCTCGCTCTCGGGGTCCATCTCCCCATCCGACTCGAAGGCGGACGGATCCACCACGATCCGTTCCCACGAGGTGGTCATACCCGGGGAATCCCCTGAGGAATTGCTGCCGGCACCCGGTACGGTGAGCCTCTCGCCGCTCATCCACTCCTCGAGCCAGGGCCCCAGCTGCTCGTCGCCGGGTAGTTCGCGGTAGATCTGAGCGATGTCCTGGCCCATCTCGTCGGCGGACTGGTATCGATGCTTGGGTTTGCGCTCGAAGGCTCGCTCCAGCACCGGGACCATCTGCGGGAGTCGCTGCTCGACCTTGTGCAGCAGCTCGTCGGTGTCGGCATGAGCGATCTTGTTGAGGATCTCGTAGACCTTGTCCCCCCGGAAGGCGACCTCACCGGTGAGCATCTCGGTGATCACCGAGGCCAGCGCGAACAGGTCCGAGCGGTTGTCCAGGGGATCGTCCTTGTCCCCCACCGTCTGCTCGGGGCTCATGTACGCCGGCGTACCCTTGGTCGTGCCCTCCACCTGGGTCAGGAACAGGTTGGTCTCGGCCCGGGCGATGCCAAAGTCCATGATCTTGACCACGCCCTCGCGCTTGAGCATGACGTTGGCCGGCTTCAGATCCCGGTGGACCAGGTTCATCGGCTGGCCCTCGCCGTCGACGGCGGTGTGGGCGTAGGCCAGGCCCTTGCAGATCTGCAGCGCGATCTGCAGCACGATGCGGGGAGGGATGGGGCCGTTATCGGGGATGCGCTTGATGACCTTGTCCAGCGCATACCCCACCACCAGCTCCATGGCGATGAAATACGTGTCGTTGACCTTGTCGAACTCGTAGACCTCGACGATGTTGCGGTGCCGCAGGAAGCCCCCCATCCGCGCCTCGTTCACCAGCGCGCGGACCGCCTTGCCCCCCTCGGCCACGTGGGTACGCAGCTGCTTGATGGCCACTTCCTTGCGGAAACCCATCGGGCCCGAGCGCACGGCTCGGTAGACGCGCGCCGACGCTCCTGCACCGAGCTTCTCGAGGAGCTGATACCGCCCGAACTTCGTCTTCTCGACCGCCAAGTTGGTCCTTCCGGTCCTCCGCCGTTGTGAACATACCGAGTTTGGACCATTCGTGACACCCACAGGACGATCTGGATTCCTCGGGCTATCCCCCGGAGCCGCGCTGGCGGATGCGTGCCACGATCCAGTCCAGCGTGTGGCTGGGCTCCTTTTTCTGGGCAAAATCGAACCCCTTGAAGGCCATCCACACGGAGCGGGGTGTGTAGCTGCCCGAGCCGTCTGCCGCCGAATTCAGCATCGCCCACATCTCCTGATAACGCGCGTCGTCATGCACCCACGGGAAGCGGGAGAGCACGTCGAGCACGTGCACCACGTCGTACCAGACCATCGGGAACTTGGGCTTGGCGAAGTCGGTGCCGATGCCGAACATGCGCATCTTGCGCTCGCGGCGCTGCTGCCAGTGGCCCAGCAGCATCTCCGTGCCGGCCCGGCAAGCTGTGGATTCCCGATGGCCCGCCGACCCGGACAGGGCGGCCAGGGCCACCAGATTGGCGTACGGGCAGGGATCGTCCTTGCGGCCGGGACCGCTCATCTTCAGCGACGAGGCGCAGGGCCAGCCGTCGTCGCCCACCAGGCGCTCCAGGTGATCCAGCGCCCGCTGCACCCGCGGATCGTCCCCCAGCCCCAGACCCACCAGCACCCGCGCCACCTGCGGCGCGTCACAGGCCATCCAATCCCACCCCGGCTCGCCGGTGCCGCCAAAGGCCTTGGGCACCTGGATTCGGCTGAGCAGGGCGCCGTCCTCCCCCTGGGGTTCCAGCAGGCGGTCCGCCAGCCGCCGCCCCCGCGGATCCGCCACCGTCAGTCCCAGCTCGGTGAGCAGCACCGCCTTGTGCAGCGGGTGCTTGGCCTGCTTGTGGTTGGTGATGGGGGGCCAGGGCCAGTCCGCCACGTCATCCAGCAGGGCGGCCACCCGCGCATCGGCCAGCGACCCGGCCCGGGCCGCGAGCACCTCGGGATCGTCCGGCGGCCGACCCTCCAGGTCCAGCATGGCGCCCAGGCGCACCCAGGGATGGGGGGATTCGAGAAGGCCCTCCAGGATGTTGATCATCTCGTCCTCCTGGTGGCCAGGATAAGGCGGTATCCCCACCGATGTCTGGCAGAAGCAGTCGGCGGCGCCAGATTACTGTGGCACCATGTGTGCGGATGACTCGCCTTATCTTCCCCTGGCCGCTGGCCCCCTTGCTCGCCCTGCTGTGGTTCGGCTGCGCCGGCGATGATCCCGGCTTCGCCACAGACGACGACGTAGCTCCGGACGACGACACCGCCGCGGATGACGACACCGACGACGACGCCGGGGACGACGACACTCTCCCCGCCGGCGCCCACGTGGAGATCCTCTACCAGAACATCGACGGCAGCCACGAGGGCATCACCGTGATGCGGGTGTGGGGTTCGCGGTACGAGATGGGCCACGGCATCGGCGTGGCGATGGCCCCGGATCTGGTCTACGGCGTGGACTACATCCGGGACATCGGCGGCGCCTACTACGACATCCTGCGGGGGATCATCGAGGGTACGAACTGGCTGCCCGAGGGCATCGACGAGGAGCTGGCGGGTATGGTCGCGGGCATCCAGGAGGTGGAGCCCGGGGCCGAAGTGGACGCCGTGGACCTGAAGATCATCAACACCTACGGCGACTGGTCCCATGCCCTCAGCTGCCGCTCCCACTCCTGCTGGGGCAGCCTGGCCGGGGGCGGCTTCACCACCCTGTCTACCCGCCGTCTGGACTACGGCGTGCCCTATGGCCTGCCGATGCACCACGTGCTGTGCGCCTTCGAGCCGGACGACGGCTCACCGCGATGGGTCAACTTCGGCTTCCCCGGCTTCGTCACCGTGGCCACCGGCCTCAACGAGTACGGCACGCTGGTGTCCCTGCACAACTACAACACCACCTTCACCGCCGCCGCCGGCGCCACCCCCCGCTGCGTGGCCGCACGCCACGCCCTCACCGGCATGGACCCCGCCCTACCCATCGAGGACCACCTGGGCTGGGCCGCCGCCGAGCTGGGCCAGCTCACAATCAGCACCGGCACCTTCATCAACGTCTACGCCCCCGACGGCCACGGCGGCGTGCTCACCTGCCCCATGGGGGAGCCCTGCGGCGCCCTCCGCCGGCCCCAGGCCGGGTACTTCGGTGGCGAGGTGCTGATCACCACCAATGCGGAGACCGATGGCCTCAGCGCCCCCTACGAGGGGGAGTTCATCGAGGACTACTACCTGGCCGGCGGGCCGATGGACCTGGAGGGCCACTACGAGCTGCTGGGCCACGACGGCATGCAGCTGATGTCGGTGGGATACCGGGGCCCCGGTGACATGGCGGTGTGGGTCGAGGGGCACGTCAGCGGCGGCGTCACCGAACGAGTGGAGTTCGAGTGGTCCGAGCTGTTCGGGCCCTGAGCCCCGTACACTGGAAACAATGCTACGACGGCGCAGGAGCCCGACCCGCTAGGCATCTGCGATGGGGATTGCTGAACCGCTCGAGTCGCTCAGGGGGGTTCGCACTGCCCGTCGGCGTTGTATCCCCAGCACTCGATGGTCCCCATCGAGTCGATGGCGCAGGCGTACCCCATACCTGTGGAGATCTTCACGAATTCCCCACCCGGGACGTACCCCTGTCCGGAGTAGTCATTTCCCTTACAGGCGAGTTCGCCGCTAGTGGTAATCCCGCAAGCCAGGTTCTGTCCAACGCTGTAGGCGGCGAAGGTACCCGCTGGATCATCAGCCTCGTCAAAGAGCCCATCGCCCCAGCAGTTCACGGTCTCATCAGACCGGATCGCGCAGCTGTAGTCCGCGCCGCCAGTCACGCTTGTGAAGGTGCCCAGCGGGGGGGAGGACTGGTCGTCGCCATCATCGCCCCAACACAGCAACGTCCCGTCATCCAGCAGCCCACAGGTATGGCGACCGCCGGTGGCCACCTGGAGAAACACTCCCAGGGGCGGAGAGGTCTGACCGTTGTCGTTGCGACCCCAGCAGTGGACGGAATCATCGAGCGCCAGACCGCAGGTGAACTCGCCCCCTCCATCGACCTGGATGAACTCGCCCGCAGGGGGTGTTGACTGGCCATGGCCATCGCGGCCCCAGCAGGCCATGGTGCCGTCGACGAGGATTCCGCAGGAATGGACGCCACCGAGCCCCAAGGACCGGTATGTCCCGGCGGGGGGAGATGCCTGACCCTCATCGTCGTTGCCCCAGCAAGTTACCGCACCGGCCGCATCCAGTGCGCAGGCATGGCCGGATCCCGCGGAGACGTCGACCCATCCGGCCGCGGACGAAACGAAGCCCTCATCTACATCCCCGTCGCAATCGTTGTCGATGCCGTCACCGTTGACCTCCCATCCCGGTTCCCAGACGGTCGGATTCTCGTCGTCACAATCCTCGCAGCTCAGATAGCCGTCTCCATCGCTGTCGGTCTCGTCGGTAATTTCGCCATCGCAGTCATTATCTATGCCGTCGCACAGCTCAGGTGCCCCCGGGTAACGCTCGGGATCCGCATCATCGCAGTCCTCGCACCCCCAGGAGCCGTCGCCGTCGCCGTCCGATTCGTCCGCCGGGATCTCACCGTCGCAATCTGTATCTTTGCCGTCGCAGCTCTCCTCGGCGCCGGGATAAGTCTCGGGGTCGCTGTCGTCACAGTCACCCGCACAGATCAGGATCCCGTCGCCATCCGAGTCCACCTCGTTGGCAGCCGGAGCGCCACTGCAGTCGGTATCCAGTCCGTCGCATATCTCGTCTGCATCCGGAAATACCGTGGGATCGGTGTCGTCGCAGTCCCCATCCATAATGGTCCAGCCGTCGTCGTCGGCATCGGCCATAGAATCGTCAGGGTCCACGGGGCAGCCCATGACGGAAACGAGCACGAATAGGGTGAGTGATTCTCGAACGATACGCACGGATAGCCCTCCTCGGAAGTACTCCTACCAGAATCACAATGGAGTCGCCGAAAAACTGGACTATCCCGGATGATACCGGGGGACTGCCAGTGTTCGGTTGGAGCTGAATTCAGGCCCCAAACCACCGCAATGGTTTCGATGCTGCGCTTGCTCGCTGTGGTCGGGTCCCGTCGTCGAAGCAGCCGCCGAATGGGCAGACGGGGCAACTGACCTTGGGCGCCGAATACCAACCCGTCAGGGGCATTGGATCGATTCGTACGTGTAGGTATCGCGACACTCCACGGTACCGTCAGCGCCGTCGTCGAATTCACCCGTCATCAATGTGGATTCCCCATCGTAGGTGTAGGTCGTGAGCCGGTCCCAGACTCCATCTGCATCGTCGTCCCATGCCCACGTTAGCGCGTTGCCCTCCGCGTCGTAGGTATAGATCTCGCGTTTATCCGGCGTGCCGTCGGCTTCATTGTCTGTCACCACGCTCAGTCGGTTGCCGTCGTCGTCGTAGGAGTAGGTGACAAGGGCTTCCACGACACCGTCGGCATCATAATCCGGCGCCTCGCTCAGGTGGTGGCCGGCGCCGTCGCAGGTGAAGGTGCATCGGTAGTCCGCGTTGCCATCGGCGCCACGATCCTCCTCCTCGGTCAGCATGCACCCTTCGCTGTCGTATGTGTACGTGGCACGCCCATCCACGCTTCCATCGGCACCATTGTCCCATTCGTCAGTCAGCAAGTTGCTATCTTGGTCGTAGCCAAGGGTCGTTCGGGAGTCCGGGATACCATCGCTGTGGTAATCATAGTCTCGGATCTTTGGGTCGCCATTGGCATCGTGATTGGACACCACGGTCCAAGACAGATGGCAGCCTTCGCCACTGCGCTCCATCGTCACACGCAAACAATCGTAGGTGATCACCTCCCCGACGCAGCCGCAGCACAGTGACATCAAGCTGGCAAGCATCCACGGAACAATGAAACGCATGGCGATCCCTTCGCAGTTGCTTCAAAGGTAGCACCAGCTGCAACCCTGGCGAATCAGGAGCGCCACCTCCCAACCCCCCGATCCCTACCACCCACTCACCAGCAACCCCCGCGCCGCCGACTCCCCACACTTCTGCAGCCGGTGATATTCCGCCGCAGCGGCGTGAGCGATGTCGGTGTCGCTGCCGCCGCGGGCCCAGGCCTTGATGGCTCCGTCCAGAGTGTAGGCCTCCGGCGCCATGAAGCCGGTGGTCCATACCAGCGGGTAGGCCCCGGCCTTCTTCAGGTACGGCTTGAAGTAGTCCTTCGAGATGCAGGCCAGCACGATGGCGTCCCGGCCGCCGCCGGGGGAGACAGTGGGCGCCGGCCGGATGTCGAACTCCATCAGCCCGTCGTGGCCGGCGTAGGCCACCAGGTCGGCCTGGCCGCCGAAGGCGAGGGTCTCCTCCCCCACCTTGATCTCGGTCTCCAGCTGCCCGGCCGACGCCTGGAGGAAGTCGGCCACGGCCTGGCGGATCTCCCGGCCCCGGTAAGCGTCCGCCAGGATCCGCACCCGCTTGCCATCGATGGTCTGCTCCAGCACCAGCCGCTCCAGCACCGGATCGCCGAAGGCCTCGGTGTGCACGATGGTCCAGCCGCGTTTGGGCAGGTAGGTCTTCACACCGAAGGCAGCCCCCCAGTAGAGGTTGGTCTTGGGGCTGTCCCCGTCCCCCAGCGCCCGCGACACCGGCACGATGCCCTGGGAGTCGTTGTCGCACAGGGCGACGAACAGGTGGACGTGCAGGGTGTCCTTGGCGGCGATGGCCTCGGCGGTGAGGTTGCGGGATTCACGCGGGGTCTTGGGAAGGATCACCGGAGTCGTGGGTTCGGGAGCCAGCTCTGCAGAGGCTGCCTCGGGGGATGTGGATGCCGTGGTCTCGTCCGCGCTGACCTCACCGGAGCAGCCGGCCAGCAGCAGAGCCGCCAGGGCCAGCCATACCCACCTCATCCCTTGACCCCACCGGCCGTAAGCCCTTCCACGAGATGCCGCTGCAGCACCATGAACAGCGCCATCACCGGGATGGACACCAGGATCGCCCCGGCGGCGAAGTGCCCCCACTCGGTGGAGTAGTCGCCGACGTAGTGCTGGAGCGCCACCGGCAGCGTGTAGGCGGTCTCGGCGTTCATGAACGTCGCCGCCAGGATGAACTCGTTCCACGCCGTCATGAAGCAAAACAGGGCCGTGACGGCGATGGCCGGGCGGCTCAGCGGCAGCACGATGCGGGTGAACACCATCCACTGGCTGGCGCCGTCCATGATGGCGGCCTCCTCCAGCTCGCGCGGGATGGTGTCGAAGTAGCCCTTGAGCATCCACACGCAAAACGGGATGGCCGTCACCGAGTAGACCAGACACAGGCCCACCAGCGAGTTGAGCAGGTGCAGGCGGTCCAGCAGGATGTACAGGGGGATGGCCATCACCACGCCGGGGAACATCTGGGTGA
>CAZDDH010000072.1:0-25864 GCA_964504165.1 uncultured Rickettsiales bacterium
AGGTCTCCAGCTCGGCGGGGTTGGTCTGGGCGTCGTCGTCGTCGCAGTCCGAGCCGCCGTAGCTGGCGGAGTCGTGGCCGTCTCCGTCCGCGTCGTATTCGCTGGCGCCGTCGCAGTCCGTGTCCTCGCCGTCGTACCAGGTCTCCTGGGCCCCCGGGTGGATCGAGGCGTCGTCGTCGTCGCAGTCCCAGTCGGTATTGCCGCAGGCCGCGTTGTCGAAATCCCCCGCACCGTACCCGTCCCCGTCATTGTCGATGCAAGGCAGGCTGTCCAGCATCAGCAGGCCGGCGCCGTACACGGTGTCGTCCCCCGGGTCCCCCACGTCCAGGGCCAGGTACATCATCGCCTCGGTGATCCCGTCGGGGGTCAGGGCCGGGTACCGGTCCAGCAGCAGGGCGGCTGCTCCGGCGACGACGGGGGACGAGAACGACGTGCCGCTGGCGCCGTTGTTGCCGTAGGTGACGGACTGGGTCCGGTCCGGGGCCGTGATCTCCGGCTTGAGCCGGCCGTCGTTGGTGGGGCCCTGGCTGCTGTAGGACTCGATGGCCGGGCTGGCGTCGTAGTTGTTGTCGTTGACGGCGCCCACCGTGGTGGCGCCGTGGGCGTCGGCCGGCTCCATCAACGAGCCGGCGGCCATCGCGTACTCCAGGTCGTTGTCGAAACTGACGAGGGTGATGTCCAGGGTAGCGGTGGGGCCGCTGATGTGTTCCACGGTGATGACGTAGGGCTCCTCGCCGTTGCTGGCGTTGAACATCACGTACTCCAGCGGCGGGTTGGAGAGCTGGGGATTCTGCTCGACCTCGCTGCTGGCCTTGAGCGTGCCGTCATCCGTGTAGACGAACAGGTCCAGGTCCGTCTCCGGATTGGCGTACTGGTCCCAGTTGAGGAACAGGCCCACCGAGGAGGCCGAATTGGTGATCTCCATCTCGTCGTCCGAGCCGTCCCAGTTCAGCATCCCGTCGCCGTCGTCCGACCAGCTGCCCCGCCAGTGCCCTTCGGCAAAATTGCCCGACGAGACGGCCCAGAACACTTCGTCGTAGTCGTGGGAGGCGTTGACCAAGCTGGTGACCGGGCCGGTGTCGTCGTAGTAGCTGTTGGCCACCCAGCCCATGGAGTGGTTGACCACCTGGATCCCCTCGGTGTCCATGTAGGTGGTGGCGTTCTGGAAATCCACGCCGTCCTCGATGAAGATGCAGTACAGCTCGGCACCGGGGGCCATGTCCATCGCCTGCTCGGCCACGCCCGTGCCGTGCTCGTCCTCGATCTCGATGTCGGCCCAGCTCACCGGCGTGTTGCCGATGACCGCCTGGGTGTTCTGGGGCAGCTCCCCCTCGTTGTCGATGAGGTCGGTCAGCCCCTCGAAGCCGCCATCCACGATGGCGATCTTGACTCCCGTACCGTCGTATCCCTGGTCGTGGTAGGTGTCGGCGAGGGTCAGATCCACCGCCTCCGACACGACGTCACCGAAGCCGTGGAACACGCGGGGGTAGGGGGCCCGCGCTCGGGATACATCCGGGTGGGCCCCGAGCTCTTCGAGGGCGGCCAGGGGGGCCAGCACCCGCATCAGGTCGGCCGAAGTGGCGTCCACCCGCGCGCCGAGCGCCTCTACCAGGCCGTGGTCGATGCTCTCGGAGCCGCGCCCGGGCCAGGGCTCGAGGATCACCGGGAACAGCGGTTCGGGGCCGTCGTCGCGGACCCGCATCTTCACTAGCTTGGCCCGTTCAAGGGCCAGATCCGGGCGGCCGTCCTCCCACAGGCCGATGAGTTGAACGAGCATTGGGTCCGTCGAACCCTCGGCGGCAGCCGGTGGGGCGAACCCGCAGAGCCCGGTACCGATCGAAACGAACAGGGTGACGACAAAAAAGCGCTGCAGCAAAATTCCTCCTATCCCGCGCAATGAGTCTAACTCAGTCCCGCAAGCCAGCTTGTCGGACGTTTGTCAGAATCCGTGTGCTACCATCGGCGTTTCTCGGAGAGGGGAACCATGCTCGACGATCTGATACCCGTGCTGTTCATCATGGGCGGCGGTGCCTTTTTCGTGGGCATCATCGCCCTGTCCGTCATGCTCCATAAGCGCAACATCGCCCGCTGGCAGGCGATGGCGGACAAGCTGGGGCTGACGATGACCGGCGGGACGATGTTCCAACGCCCGGAGATCTCCGGGACCTACCGGGGCCAGCCGGTGCGCCTCTATACCTACACCCAGGGCTCGGGCAAGAATCGCCACACCTATACCTGCACGGTGGTGGGGCTCAACCGGCCGCTGGCGCTGGGGCTGCGCGTCTACAAGGAAGGCTTCTTCAGCAAGATCGGCAAGGCCGTCGGGACCCAGGACATCCAGACCGGGGACGCGGCCTTCGACGATCGGGTGATGATCAAGGGCGACGACGAGGACGGCGTGCTGGAGGTGTTGACCCCCGACGTGCGGCGGGCCCTGGGCACCCTGGTCGGCAAGGAGCCGGGGATCCAGCTGGACGACTCGGGGATGAAGCAGACCAACAGCGGGTTCGTCTCCGACACGGCGCGCCTCACCTACCTGCTGGACGCCATGGTCGAGGTCTGCCGGCGGGTGGAGGGCGGGGAGGGGGCCCCGCCTGGAACACCGCTCCAGGACGGTTTCCGCGTGATGGACCTCCCCGACAGCGGCGGCAACGACTGGTAGGCCGCGCGAGGAATAGGCCCCGACCACACCGTGTTCCAGGCACATCTCGTACACCGGGAGGGAACCCCATGAGATTCGTCCAGATCGTCATCCGACTGACCACCTTGTCCCTGCTGCTCACCCTGGGCCCCACTGCTGCCATGGCCGGCGGCCAGGACTTCGCCGCCGAGGCCAAGAAGCAGATGCGGCTCTCCTTCGACCTCGACGAGATCGAGGGCATGCTCCAGGAGCCGCCCATGCAGTACGGCGAATACGCCGCGCCGGTGTTGCCGCTGGAGCCCAACTCGGACGTGGAGTCGGTGACCGTGTTCCGCGACCGGGCGCTGGTGACCCGCGTGCTGACCCAGTCCGTGGGCAAGGGGCCCGGGGGCATCACCTTCGAGGGGCTGCCGCTGGGGCTCGCTGCGGACAGCCTGCACGCCACCGTATCCACCGGGGATGCCCGCATTACCGGCGTGGAGCTGGTGTCCGGCCACGGGGACGTGGAGGAGACGGACCACATCGTCGAGATCCGCGAGGAGATGACCGGCATTACCGAGGAGCTGGGGCAGGTGCGGGATCGCATCGAGTCCCTGCTGGCCCAGCGGGCCTACCTGCGGGACACGCTGCTGAACACCGGCGAAGAGGGGCGCCCCCAGCCCTCCTTGGACCAGATCCGCGGCACGCTGACCTTCGTCGGGGACGCGGAGCAGGAGATCGCCGCCGAGCTGCGCAAGGAGCAGGCGCGGGCCAGCGAACTGGACGAGCAGCTGAGCCCGTTGCTGGTCAAGCTGGAGAATCCGCTGGCGACGGGGATGCGGGTGCGGGTGGACCTGGAATCGGGCGGCGGCGGCGCGGTGACGGTGGGCCTGCGCTATCAGGTCTTCGGCGCCCGCTGGTGGCCCTCGTACAACGCGCGCCTGAACGGCGAATCCGAGCAGGTCACGCTGGAGTACTACGGGATCGTCTCCCAGGAGACCGGCGAGGACTGGAACGACGTGGCGCTGATGCTGTCCACCGCCAACCCCTCGTCGTCCGGTGAGCTGCCCGCGCTGAACTCCTGGTACCTGGGGCGGGATACCTACGGTGGCGACTACAACGTCGGCGCCAACCTGGCCCTGGGCCGCGGGTACTACGACTCGCCGCTGAACGAGATGCAGGCTAACCCCCAGACGATCGTCCCGCAGGGCATCGTCGACAGCAACATGAACGCCTCGGTCCAGGGTGCGGGAGCGGTGGTGTTCGCCATCCCCGGCCAGCGCACCATCGCCGGCGACGGGAGCGAACAGCGCCTGCCCGTGGGCAACCAGACCTTTGGCGCGGCCATGGAGCTGGCCACGGTCCCCAAGCTGGTCCCCGAGGTCTATCGCCAGGCCCGCATCAAGTACCAGGGGGAGGCGCCGCTGCTGCCGGGGGCCGTCTCCACCTTCGTGGGGGCCGACTACGTGGGGTCGGGGCAGCTCAAGACCGTGGTCCCGGGGGAGGAACTGCTGCTCTCCTTCGGTACGGATGACAGCCTGCGGGTGGAGCGTCAGCTCATCGGCCGCCAGCAGGAGTTCGTGGGCCCGGGCAAGAAGACGACCCGCTGGACCTTCCATTTCCGCATCAAGGTCAGCAACTTCGGCGGCGAGGCCCAGACCGTCCGGCTGGTCGATCAGGTGCCGGTGGCCGAGATCGACCGCATCACCGTCAAGATGCTCGAGACATCCGAACCGCTGCCCGCCAATCCCGACGATGGCCCGGGCATCCTCAAGTGGAAAATGAAGGTCCCCCCTGGCGGGGAGCAGGTCATCGAACTTAGGTTCTCTGTCACGGCTCCGACCGACATCTACCTGTCGTCGATGATGTTCTAGATGGGAATTTGAGTAATGAGTGAAGAAAAGCTCGTCAACGCATCGAAATTACCCGGTTTTGATTGCCATGCGTGTGAACTCGGTTGCCGGGAGATGGCCACGCGCATCTCCGCGGGCACGGCCACCTATGAAGACTGCAAGGCCCTCGGCCTGGACGGGATTTCTCTGGTGGTCAACGGCGAACCTGTGGCCCTCACGCCGTTCCCGGCCAAGTTCCTCGCCGGAACGGTCATCGGGGCGCTTTCGGCCCTCAAGGGAGTGGACGCTGTACAGAATCTACAACTGCGGATCGTCCTGCCCGAAGACGAACCCTGACCGAACCGCTCGTTCCCGTCCGGCAACTAGGCAATAATAGATAGCTAGCATGAGTTTGTTGGGCGTCATCATGGCGATGTTCGCCGGGGTCGGCATGTACATGGCCGTCTCGTTCCTATTCGTGCGCCTGGTGGGGAGCGCCCCGCGCCACTATCTGCCGTACTCGCTGGCATGCTTCGCCATGACGGGCTACCTGGCCGCCGCCGCCATCCTTTACAGCATTGGCGATTCCGGCCTGGCGCGGCACCTGCAGATGATCCAGATCTGCAGCGCCCTGCTGGCCGTCAACCTGTTGCTGCACTTCGCGCGGGTCTTCACCGGCCGGCGGGATCTGATCGGTAGCATCGGCCTGGGGGTTCTGTGGGCCGTCTTCATCGCCGCGGTGGCGAGCTGGCCCACCGAACTGCTGTTCACCCATCTCCCATCGACCAAGGAGATCGCCCCGTTCGGGATCTCGACGACGATCTACGAGGTCCAGACCGGGCCAGCTGCCCCGTACCTGATGTTCCCCGCGACCGTGGCCACGGTCTGGCTGGTGGTGATGTTGATCGGGCCTGTCCGGCGCAAGGTGACCAGCGCCGGCCCGTTCCTGTTTGGCGCGGCCACGTTGCTGATCACCATGATCCAGGACTCCCTGGTGGCCATGGGTGTCTATGCCGGGTCCTACTACATGGAGCTGGGCTTTCTGACCATCGCCGTGAGCGGTTCGGTGAGCCTGACCCTCGACTCCCGGAAGCGGGAACGGGATCTGGAGCGGGCCCACATGGAACTGAGGGAGCTGCGGCACGTCGAGGCGCAGCTCGCCCGCTCGGAGCGCCTGGCGGTGCTGGGGCGGATGCTCTCCGGGGTGGCCCACGAACTCAACAACCCGTTGACCTCGGTCGTCGGCGTGGCCGAGGGGCTACGACCGGACGACATGGCCAATGAGATCGCGCCCAAGATCGCCCTCATGCGGCGGGAAGCGTTGCGTGCCGGGAACCTGGTGCGCGGACTGCTCGAGATCGCCCGCAAGGAGGGGGGAGAGTTCGGCCCGGTGAGCATGGACGAGATCGTGGCGCAGGTGGTGACGCTGCGGGCCGAAGAGCAGGACAGCGCCGGGATCCGGTGCCACGTGGATATCGAGGGCCGCACCCCGGTGGTGGAAGGGGACCCGGACCAGCTGTTCCAGCTGTTGTTCAACCTGGTGATCAACGCCGAGCAGGCGCAGGCGATGGTCCCCGCCGGGCTCAACGCCACCAAGAACATCTGGATCACGCTCAGCAACGAAGCCCAGCAGGTGGTGCTCACCGTCGAGGACGACGGGCCGGGCATCCCCGATGAGCTGCTCCCCAGGGTCTTCGACCCGTTCTTCACGACACGGCAGCAGAGCAAGGGCACGGGGCTGGGCCTGTTCCTGGGGGCCACGGTGGCCGAGCGGCACCTGGGCAGCCTGAGCGCGCGCAACGTTCCGGACCGGGGCGCGAGGTTCACCCTGCGCCTGCCGTTGACCCACAGGCGCCCCGTGGCCGCGGACGACTCCATCCCCATCGACGTCGAGGCGATGCTGATGGGCAGCGGCATCCGCAACGGGAGCCGGGCGTCCGCCGCCCTGGCCGAGCTCCGGGGCGGCAGCGAGGACAACGAGGAGCATCCGCTTGCGGGCTGTGCCATCGCGGTGGTGGATGACGAAGAGGGCGTGGTGATGTCGGTGCAGACGACCCTCGAAGCGGCGGGGGCAAGGGTGGGGACGGCCAACACGGCCGCTGACGCCCTCGAACTACTCAGCGACGGCGAGTGGGATGCCGTGCTGTGCGATGTGATCATGCCCGACATGGACGGGCTGGAGTTGCTGGAGCAGGTGCGGTTTGATCATCCGGACCTGGCCCAGCGTTTTGTCTTCATGACCGGCGACATCTTCGCGGGGGGCGTCCAGGAGATGTCCGGCAAGCTCGAGATCGCCGTACTCCAGAAGCCGTTCCGCTCCCGCGAGCTGGTCCAGGTCATCCTCAAGGTGATGCGCCAACAGGATTCGCTGGGCGCAGCGACGTCGCTGCACACGCTGGACGGCGACGACGGCTAGAATTTTCGGGTCAGAGCCTTCCCCACAGGCGTTGGCCGTCCTCTGGGGCGTCCACCAGCGCCAGGAAATCCGTCACCAGACCGCGCCATAGCTCCCCGTCGGGCAGCAGCTGGGTGCCTTCGGGCAGGGCGATGCGTCCGCCGGCGGACATACCGTGCCCCCCGGCCGAACCGTTACGGCTCGCCACCAGCCGGCGGGCCACCTTCCCGGCGCTGCCTTCGGCCAGCTCCGTGCGCAGGGAGAAGCGTAGCCAGCCGTCGAACACCCCCCCAGCCAGGCACCAGTCCGTGCCCCGCCGGCGAACGAACAGATCGGCGGCTTCGGCGACGAGATCCGGGTAGGACATCTCCCCCAGGCAGACTTCCACCGTCGAGCCGTGGACCCGTGCCACCTCCATGGCGTCGTGGAGTTGCTGGAAATACAGGGGATCGAGCCGGGGGTGCACGATGGCGCCCAGCGCCCGTTGATCCGCCCTGGGGAAGACATAGGCGTGGGCGGCCAGGTCGCCGGCGTCCGCATCCCGCGAGAGGTCGCGGGTGTCGGTCTTGAGGGCGTAGAGGATGGCCGTGGAGAGCGCCTCGCCCGGCTCGATATCGACGGCGTTGAGGTACTGCAGGACGATGGCGGCGGTGCTCTCGGCGTCCGGCCGGCCGTCGTACCACGGTGGGGGCGCTGGGTCGGGGAGGCGGGGGTGGTGGTCGATGCAGATCCACAGGGGGAGCTCGGCGGGGGCCGAGTGGTTTTTGGCCGCCGCCTGGGTGTCCACCACCGCGAGCCCGTCGAATCCACTGACATCCAGCGACTCCAGCCGCCGCAGGGGGATGCCCAGTTCCCGTACCATCGCCCGGTTCTCCGCCCGGCCGATGATGCCCTCGAAGCCGATGGTCCAGGACGCATCCCGGGTCCTCGCCAGCAGCTGCCCCAGGCCCCAGGCCGCCGCCAGGGAGTCCGGATCCGGGTCGTCGTGGGGGCAGATCAGGACCCGCGATCCCCGGGGCACATGGGGTAGGGCGCTGTCGATCGCAAACATGGTCCTTGTTTCTTTACTCATAATGATAACAGCCAGTTATCGGACTATTTCGAATGTGATAGATCTGTGATGTCCAGGGGTTTCACCCGCACGACCTTGCCCGTCGAGGGATCCGGCCCGATATGGTCCACGATCTTGTAGTCCAACTCCAGCGGTGAGCGCAGTTGAGCCAGCTCCAGCTCCCGGCGCAGCTCCCGGCGTACGTCCTCCTCGTCCAGCATTCCCGGCTCGATGGGCTCCAGCCGGACCTGCAGCCGGTGAGGCCCGGTCTGGATCACCTGGAAATCCTTGACCGCCGGGACGCGGAACATGGCCACCACGAACAGGTAGGGGTGCAGCAGCTCCCGGTTGCCGCCGTCGTCCTCCAGCCAGATCATCTCCTCGGTGCGCCCTTCCACCGACTGGATCGTGGTCAGCGGCGATCCGCAGTCGCACGGGGCCTCGGCCAGGGTCACGAGATCACTGACCTGGTAGCGGATGAACGGTTGCACATGGTTGAACAGGTTGGTCACCAGGATGCTCTTGCCCTGGACACCGGCCAGCACGGGCTCCAGATCCTCGTCCACAACCTCCATCATCGCCAGGTCGTCGTTGACGTGCAGGCAGCCGTGCTTGGAGCAACCGCGGGCCAGCGGCAGGCACTCCCCGGTGCCGTAGGTGTCGATGACCGGCAGGCCCCAGACCTCCTTGACCAGCCGGCGGACCTGGGGCAGGAGTGGCTCGGAGAGGGTGGCGACGGAACGCCGTGGAGGGCCATCGAGGATGTGCAGCCGCCCCGCCTTCTGTTCCAGGGCCAGCGCAGCGATGACCGATGGATAGCCGATGAGGAACCAGGGCTGGTACTCGTTGAGGGCCGCCACCAGCTCGTCCAACGGCGTGAACAGCGAGAAGCGCTCGATCTGGAAGAAGTGCCGGGTGGCGGCCGGCTGGTACATGAAGTTGGTCACCGCCGGATAGAGGCCCCCATCGATGACGACGATGGCGAATTTGGGCTTGACCGGATTCACCGCGACCTTGGCTGCCGTCCACGGCGACGCCGGCCGATCGAAGCCCCGCACCAGGCTGACGGCCTTGATGCGGGCAAACGCCTCTCGATCGTAAACCAGGATCGTCGAGGGGCCGGTGGTGCCCGAGGTGTGCAGCACCACATACCGTCCCTTGTAGTACGTGCCGAAGTTGCTGGGCTCCTTGACGAAGGCTTCCAGATCCTCACGCCGCAGGCTGCTGTCAGTGAAGAAATCGTGGTAGTGCTCCCGCAGATCCTGCTTGGTGACGATAGGCAGGTCCCGGGGGACCACCTGGTCCGGATCGAGGCCCTGATAGTGCCGGGCGTAGAACTCGGTGTGGTCCATGGCGTGGCGGACCATCTTGCGGAACGCCGCCAGCTGCTGCTGGGCCAGGACGTCAGGGGTCTTGCGGTTGTTGCGACGGTAGGTGACCAGATTCCGGATGATGCTCAGCGCGTCGCCCATTCCGGCCCCCGTTCATGAATAGAAACTGTCTGTCGGAGGAGATTCTACAGGAACTGGAAGGCGGTGAAATTCAACTCGAAGGACCAGGCGTCCGGCTGACCGTCCCCGGTGGTGTCCTCGTCCAGCGGGCGGCCGTCCATCAGCTCGTGCAGGTTACCGAAGGAGGTCTCGATGTCCTCCGTGTCCGCCTCGCGGATGGCGCCGGTGATGGCGCCGTTGACGATCTCCTGGAAATCGGGGGTGAAGCGGCCCTCGATGTGCGCATAACGCAGGGGGACCGTCACGCCGAAGGCCAACTGCAAGGTCAGGTCCGGGTCCGTCGAGATGAAGTTCCCCTGGCCGTCCAGCATGTAGGTCAGGTTGGCGGGGTTGCCGCCTTGGTCCCAGCTCCAAAGGTCCTCGGTCTTGATGCCCACGCCGAAGGCCGAGTTGAACATGTCCTCGCCTTCCACCTCGCCGTCGGGATCGAACAGCAGGATGACCTCCTCGCTGTCCGGGGGCAGGGCGTCCACCAGCAAATCGTTGAGGAACTCGTTGTAGAGCTGCTCTTCCAGCATCGTGGCCAGGGACAGGGAATCGAACACGAAGGCCGGGTAATCGCAGTCGGAGCAACACAGCTCTTCCGTATCGTCGTCGCCGGTGTCGTCGTCATCGGCGGTGTCGTCGTCATCCACGATGTCGTCGTCGTCGTCGTCGGTGATGTCGTCGTCATCCCCCATGCCTATGAACAGCAGGCCCTGGCATCCAAGGGATAGGGTAAACAGGAGCGACAGAAGCAAGAGCAATAACCTATTCATCGTTCGAATCCTTTCATGCCGGACGCGCACCCCGCTCGTTCCGGCCTATACACACCCGCTGCCAAGGGTTTCCCAGCAACGTTATCTGGCTCATGGAGTCTCGTCGAAGACGAAATAGTCATATATGGCGTCCACCGAGTTGAGGTCCCAGAGGATCTCTTCGTAGCTGCTGCCCTCGACGATGCCCTTGATGAAGCGGTAGACCATGGCGCTGTCATAGGCCGCTTCCCCGTCCGAGTAGAAGAAGGTTCCCCGGTCGAAATTGTGGATGTAATAACGACCGGACTGGCAACTACGGATGAATAGCAAATCGTAGGCCATGTCGTCGGGAATATTGAGGGCGCTGGCCCTGACGATGGTCTTTTCGTAGCCGTCGTGGGTATCGACGTAGTGGTACGGGTGGCCGTAGCCGTCGTTGCCGTACGGCGTGAATGATTCGCCGGGGCCGACCCCCAGGTTGTTGGGGAAGCGTTCCACGTTCATCACCGGGACCGTGTAGTTGACCGGATTCTGGATGATGTCGTCGGGATCCAGCACGAAGTTGGGGTACGCCTGGTTGTTCAGCAGCAGGCCGTAGTTGATGGCCACCGTCTCCGTGCCGTACTGCCAGAAGTCGTCCACGGTGGTGATGTACTCGACATCCGCGTGGTCCTCCAGCGGCGAGAAGCTGGCCCCCAGGCCGAAGTTGGAGTGCCCGGCGTACACGACGATGGAACCGGGCGTTCGCAGGCCTTCGTAGAAGCCGTCCTCGTCCTGGTACTGGCGGATCGTGTAGCGCCGTTCACCGTCGTCGTAGGTCCAATAGGTGCCGTTGTACGAGGCGTTGGAACTGATCGCCAGGTAGGCGTCTACGGAGTTGGCCTCCAGGGCGGCAGGATATCCGTAGACCAGGAAGACCTCGGCCTCCTCGGGTGGGAAGACGGCGGTGGAATCATCGTCATCGTCGTCGTCATCGTCGTCGTTGTCATCATCGTCCGACACATCGTCGTCGGCGATGTCGTCGTCATCGTCGGTCACGACGCCCATGCCGCCCTGGTCACAGGCACCGAGCAGCAGGGTCGCGCAGCACAAAATCCAGAATCGGATCATCATCGGATCGCTCCTCAATTAAACCTCGCCAATAGTCTATCCACTCAAACGCGCAAAGGCAGTAAGTATCTAGTATCCGGGGGAATCGTTACCTCGAGTTGACAAACCTGTCCTGTCCCGGCACCCCATCGTGTGCAAGGTTTCTGCAAAGAGTTACCGCGGGCGCGTGCGTGGCGCTGCAACCGTGAGATCATTACGAGCGCGAACACCTCTATGCTGAACCTGTTTCCTGCCAGCGGCCTCGATAATTCGCTGTTCACGGCCGTGCTGCTGGGATTGCTGGTGCTGTTCGTGCTCAGCGAGTCCTTTGGCTGGGTCTTCACCGGGCTGGTGGTGCCCGGGTACCTGGCATCCGTGTTCGTGATCCAGCCGATGGCGGGGGCCGTCATCCTCGCGGAGGCGGGGGCGACCTACCTGGTGGCGCGCGCCATCAGTGACTGGGCGCCCCCCGTCGCGCCGTGGTTCCGGTTCTTCGGGAGGGACCGGTTCTTCTTGATACTGCTGTGCTCCATCGCCGTGCGGCTGGTGTTCGAGGCTGCCCTGCTGCCGGCGCTGGGCTCGTGGGCGGCCGCCGCCGGCTGGGTCGAGCCGTCGCTGGCCGGGAACCTGTTCAGTGTGGGCCTCATCGCGGTGCCGCTGACGGCCAACATGTTGTGGAAGACGGGGCTGTGGCGTGGGACGCCCCAGGTGTTGATCCCGCTGGCCGTCGTCTACCTGACGCTGCGCTTCGTGCTCATCCCCTACACCAACCTGTCCATCACCGATTTCGAGCTGTCGTACGAGAACGTGGCCCTGGGATTCCTGGCATCTCCCAAGACCTACATCATCTTGCTCACCGCCGCCTATCTGGCCGGCCGCACCAGCGTCACCTGGGGCTGGGACAGCCACGGCATGCTCGTGCTGGCCCTCATCGCGCTGGCCTGGTTGTCACCGCTGAAGGTGGCGACGACCGTGGCCGAGGTGGCGGTGCTGGTCGTCGCCACGCGGGCGGTGCTGATGCTTCCCCTGCTGAGGACGGCCAACCTGGAGGGGGCGAGGCGGATCCTGCTGGTCTTCGGGCTGGGCTTCGTCCTCAAGTTCATCGCCTGCCACTACCTGGCCGGCAACTACCCGGGGATCAAGGCGACGGACTACTTCGGGTTCGGGTACCTGCTGCCGGCGTTGCTGGCGCTCAAGGTACTGCAGAAGGGCAGCGCCGCGGTCATCCTGGCGCCGACGCTGCAGACATCGTTGGTGGCGCTGGTGCTGGGGACCACGGTCGGGCTGGCGCTGGCGCTGCTCCAGCCACGCGGGGTGGAGGCCTGGCTGGAACCGCCGCCGCCCGACGAGGGCCAGCAGACGCTGGATCTTCTGGCGGAGGCACACCGCTCGACGGGGCTGCTGCTTCACGGCGTGCCCTCCCGGGACGTGCGCCGCTATTCGCTCACCGAACACACGCACTACCGCAAGCTGGTCCGGGAGCTGGTCGTGACCCAGCAGCAGTCCATCCAGGACTCCCGTTCCCAGGCGGCCTCCCTGGGGCTCCTGCTGACCGAACGGGTGGACCCGGCGGACGGGCGTACGACGATCTGGCTGCGAGAACCGCAGGGCTCGGTGGAGACCGTCAACGGCTGGGGCCTGCTGGCGGTGCGCAGCGGGGCGTCGAGCCCGCTGGTGATCGAGGTGCCGTTCCCCCTGTCCGAGCCCGGTTCACTGGTGTGTGGCGTCCTGCTGTTCGAGCGGCTGGACGCGACGGCGCTGCTGGTGTCCGGCATCGACCCAGGGACCGGCCCGGAGGCCTTCGATCCGCTGGTCTCGGCAGGGCTGCCGTTCACGCTGGCCCGGCGGGCGCTGGTGGGCCAGCCGGTGCTGGAGGTCCACGCCGGGAGCGGCGGCCAGAGCGGGGACAGCGCGCTGTCGGTGGCCGTGCCCGGGGACGGATTGCCCTCGGTGGGGACGCTGCAGGACCTCGTCGGCGCTGTGCAGGCCGGGGTGGGCCCGGGGATCCGCGACGGGGGATACGGATCGTTGCCCAGTAGCGCGCGGGCCACCTTGCGTTTGAGCGGGGATTCCACGTTGGACCTGCTGGCCTCGGCCTATACGGCCCAATCCGGCGTTGCCTTGGAACATCGAGAAACGGGCGGTCTGAGTGGCCTGGCCGCCTCCACCTGGTTTACCGAGACCACCAGGTCGTGGGGGTACAGCGCCCCCCGCGAGACCGACCTGCTGTTCCTCGACCGCGAGATCCTGACGCCCCTGTTGACCCGCGGCACGGAGGTGCTGGACGACGATCGGCTGGCGGCCTATCTGGATGCCACCGCGTCGCTGGTGGGCTACGACCTCTGGCGGGTGAAGCTGCGGGGCGAGTCGGTCCTGCTGCTGGCGGAGCAACCGACGGCCACCCAGGGGTGGGGATCGGTGCTGGTGCGGCCACGGGTGGCCAGCGGCCTGTTCCTGGCGGTCCCCCGCCCCCGCGAGGAGACGCACGTTCTGGACCTGGCGTTCCACCTGACGAGGCTCCTGGACGGCAGCTGCCTGATCATCGGCGGCGCCCCGTCCGATGCGGCGGCGGATGGTTCGGCGAATACGCTGGCGCAGGGCAACCTGCAGACGCTGTTCGCCCACACCCACCGGGTGGCCTTCCGGGAGCTGGCCGATCCGGTCACCGGGCTGCAGATCCGCGGCTACAGTGCCTGGCGGGACCTGGACGCGCCGCTGGTGCTCTCACCGGGGGTGCTCGGCACGGATCTGGCGGTCCAGGCGCCGGGGCTGGAGAGGGTGGTCGGGAGGCTGGAGTCCGCCGGCGTAGGGGTGGAGATCTACGACGGCTCGCGGGAGCTGGCCCCTTTGCGCGCGTCGGGCAACTCGCTGGCGGAGTTGGCCAGCAACCTCAACGGCCGCGCCTACGCCCTGCTGTGGTCTTCCGCCAGCCTCAGGAGGCGGGTCGATGTGGGCCAGGCGGCCCGCAGGAGTGGCCTGGCGTCACGCTACGGCGTCGAGATAGAAGAGATCTGGCTTGAGGAGTTCTGGGCGGAGCAGGTGGCCGACGTCGACACGGTGACGGCCGCCAGCCTGCTGTCGCCCCCCGGTGAGCTGCCCGAGGGCCTGCGCGCCACGCTGGCGTGCGTCGGTGATTTTGTGGCGACCGACGATCCCCGCAGGCTGCGGGCCGCCATCGAAACCGCGGACAAGGTGGGGGTGGAGCTCCGCCTGTTACGGGACCTGGAGGCTGGAACGGTGGTGCTGTGGCTCCGCGACGGTGGCCACACCGCGGCGGTGAATCTGTTGACCCTGGAGCCGGCCATGGACGTTCCCCTCGGGGATCCGGTTTCCGCATTGCGCACGGGCATGAACGGGCTCGTGCTGGTACGGGAGGGCTGAGGTGAAGCGGCTGGCCTTTGCCTTCGGGGTCACCCTGGTGGTCCTGCTGTTGCTGTCCCTGCTGTCCCGGCTGTCCGGGGGGGGCGGCGACGAGGTCGCCCGTGAATCCGAGGGCCACCTGTACTACGTCGTCGAGGGGGAACGCTCCCTGGCCCTGCGGGTGGCCTCGGGGGCGAGCCGGGTGAAGCTGGTGTGCCTCCTGCGGCTGCCGGCTGACGCGGATCCGGACCCGGCCGCGGTGCACGAGTACGGGGTCGATGTCCTGCTGCTCGGCCCGGACGGCAACGAGCTGTGGCGCAAGCCGGTGTGGTTCCGTTCCCGGTGCTCGGAGCAGGGGGGACTGACGGACGACCGGGTGGTCGAGCTGGACGTTTCTCCATTGCTGGAGACCGGCGGCACGCTCCGGCTGGAGGTGGCCGGGGAGAGCCCGGCCCCGATCCTGGTGCGCGGATTCCGTCGGTACCTGCGCTCCTTCGACACGGTGCCCAACACCGTGGGGCACCAGGGCGAGATCAAGCGTCGCCAGCGAGCACACCGGGTCGGCTTGTCGGCCTGGAGCGCGCTCGAACCGGACGAACGCGCCGATCTGCACTCGTTCAAGTGGAAGCCGATGGAGGCCATCGGTTCCCCGGGCCGGGATTACAGCACCGAGCGGGTCGTCTTGTGGGAGCGAGAGCGCTCCCGGGCGGACGACAGCCAGCTGGGGCGGCTGGAGCCGGGCCGGGCGGATGCCTTCAACCTGGCTGGCCCGGCCCGTTTCCAGGTCACCGGCCGCTCGCTGGCGGACGGGGGCTCGGCGCTGCTGGTCGTGGTCAACAGCGCCGGCGACGTGCGGGAAACCCCGATGCCGTTGCCGGGAGCGGAGCCGAGGGAGCACGAGGTCGTCGTGGAGGACGGTGAGATCGCCACCCTGTCGATCTTCAACGACGGCAGCAGCCCCCTGTGGGCGCGGGTCTCCACCGAGGATCTCCGAGGCCGGTTCGCCGGGACGTCGGCTCGTCTGGACGAGGCCAGCGGACGGTTCGTGCTCGGCCCCGACTACGGATCCGTACGTCTGGTCCGCCTGACCGGCGCCCACGGCACGGCCTACCGGTTGGCCGATGCCGTCCGCGGCCGGATGCGCATCGAGGCCCGCTCTGTCGGCGCTCATCCCATCGACGTCACACTGGCCCTGCTGGACGACGAGGGGGACCTCATCGGGGCGTCCACCCTGCAGCGGCCCGCGAGCCCGACCGCCTACGAGGCGACCCGGGCCACGGGGCCGGGCCAGCCCTGGGAGCCGTCCGGCCGGGCACAGACCGCCGAGTTCTGGACCGACCCACGGGCGCACTCCATCCGGCTGACCGCCACCTACCCTGTGGACGTCCGGATCCTGGCCCCGGTCGGGGACGGACTCGAGGCCGTGTCCCGCGAACCCTACGGGGTCGAGGTCAGCGGTTCGTCCCTGCGCTACGAACCCCTCCACGCGTCGGCCTGGCAGCCGCTCCGGGCCGAGGGGGCAAGCGTCCTGGCCGTCGAGGGGCGGGAGTCGCTGGTGCGCTCGCAGGTCCGGCTGGAGCCCACCGGTGTGACCGAACCTCACCCCCTCGGCTGGCCCCTCGCACCCGCAGCCCGGCGCCAGGTGGCCCTCCTCCCCGACGGGTATCGGGCCCGGCAACGCCTGGTGGAGCGGTGGTCCGGCGGCGGCTGGCCCGCGTCCGCCCGGACCCAGCTGGTGCCGGGCGAGACCCTGTCGCTGGGCGGTGGGGACCGGGAGACGACGCTGGAGATCTGGGTCGATGACGACCAGCGGCTGGGGGAGTCGGTCGCCCTGCGATGTGACGGCGAGGAGCTGACGCAGGTGGCGTTGCAGGCGACCTATCTGCGCCGTCAGCTCGCCCTGCCGTCGGGCTGCGGCCTGTCCCTGGACGGCCCCGGCGGGATCACTGCCTTGCTGGACACGCCCGCCCGTGGCGGTAGAGCTCAGCGGTACCGTTCCCGGACGGTTCATCGCTTCGAGCACGGCGAACCGCTGGAACTGGACCTCCGTCTGCCAGCGGGCGGCGACGGCTCGGTACTGCTGTTGGCTTACTACGAGCTGCCGCCGGGATCGCGCTGGCCCAGCCAGACGTCGCGGGTACGAGTGACCCTGACGGGCCAGCCTTCGCCGGGGCCCGGAGAGGTCTATCGCCGCACGACCCCCCTGGTGAGCGAGCACGCCCTGTCCCCGTCAGGGGGCACCGGCCTGTTCCTGGCGGACCGCAAGGGGCAGGCGCTGATCAAGGCCGTCCCGGTGCGGGTGGGCATCGGCGACGACCTCTCTGGCCGTCCCCTCGGCCTGCGCATCGAACGGCTGGATGACGGCCACCCCCTGTGGGTGCGTCTGGTGGGAGTGGCCATCGAGGGTGAACAACCCGGCGGGAGGAATCAGTACGTGGACAGGCCAGCCTTCGACGGCGTGTTTCCCATCGATGCCGTCTCCCCGGAGCTCGGCCAGACCCTGGCCGACGTCGTCGAGGCGGATCTCCGCTCACCACGCGGCCCCTTCCAGCCGGCCCCCGAGGGGGCGATGGATGCGGTGCGCGCCCTGGGCTGGCAGCTGGGCGAGATTGCCCGCTGGGGCAGCTCGGCGGCGGCCGAGGCGCTGCCGGTGGCGGCCGGCGACCTGGGCTTCGAGCTGCGGGAGCTGCGCCCGGCCCGCGGATCGGCGGCGGCTCCGTTGCTGTGGTTGTGCGAGGCGCCGGACGAGGGCCGCGGGAGCCTGTGGCTGCGGTTTGCCTCCTCCAGCCCCGTGCTGCTGCAGGCACCCCACGCCTTCGCAGATCGGGGCACGGGGCAGCTGGCGGCGATGTTCATGGAGGAGGGCGGATTCCATTCGCTGCAGTACAACACCCGTCACCGACGGGCTGTCGAAGGGGACGGGACCCCGCCGACGGACCTGGCCCACGTGGAGGAATCCTGGTTCCAGGGATTGACCCTGGGCCTGCTGGACGGCGGCGAACCCGCGTTGCTGGTGCAGCTGCACGGGTTCTCGAGGGAGACCGTGGCGGATGGGGCGGTGGATGTGGTGGTGAGCGGGGGGCTCCCGGCGGTGGAGGAGGTGGTGGACGCCTTCATCCTGGAGCTGGCGGACCAGGCCCCCGAGGTCGGCGTAGCTCGCTTCCCCGACGACATCGACCGGCTGGGGGCGTTGAGCAACGTGCAGGGGGGGAGCATCGTGAGCTACCCCGCCGCTGCGTTCCTGCACCTGGAGCTGGGCCCCGAGCTCCGGGAACAGCTGCTGGATTCGCCGCAATTGCGTGGGGCGTTCATCCGGGCCATCGAAGGGGCCGCGCGAACGCTGGAGAGGGCACAGGAGGATTCACAAGCTCGATGAACAGGCTGCTCCCCACGCTGTGGCTCCTGTGGTCGGTTGGCATCGCGCCAGCCGCCGCCACCGAGCCTGCGTCTCCGTGGGTGGAGCTGCGCCCGGTCCGGATGGCCGCGGAGGAGCTGCCGGATGCGGTGTGGTTCGAACCACCGTCTGCCACGCTGCTCGAGCTCGTACTCCCGTCCCAGATCCCACCGCAGGTGTGGCGTGTGGAGCAGGGCCCGGAGGGGCGGATCCTCTCCCGGGTGGCCCAGCGGCCCGAGGAGGGCGACGCGGGCCACTACCTGCTGTGGATTCCCGCTGCGCCCTCCGTGCCGCTGGCGGTCATCGCGCCGGATGGTGAGCGGGTGCGGGCCTATATCCCGAGCTCGGGCCATTCCCAGCGTGCGGTGCTGAAGTACGAGCGGGAGCTCGTACAGGCCTGCCGCCAGGACCTGGAGTTGCCCGACGGGCCGGCTCCAACCGGTGAGGCCCAGCAACTCGTCACCGCCCTGGCCCGCCTGCGGGATCAGTTGCAGGAGAGAACCCCCGGGGAGCGGACGGAGCAGCTGCTGGATCTGATCCATCTGCGCCGGGCTGGTACGCGCGTCCGCGGTACCGCCTATCTGCCCCGATCCGGCGCGGGCGGCCGCGCGCTGCTGCTCCCCCAGGACGAGGCTGTCGAGGTCGATCTGGCCGGGCCCGGCGAGGCCGTCCTGGAGGTACGGATCACAGCATCGGAGCTGGCCGGCGGGGCCTCTTCGGCGGGTGGCCCCACGGCCTTCGATCTGGTGGTCACGGGCGCGGCAACAGGGCCGCTGCGGTTCTCCTCCTCCGTCTTGTGCAGCGGTGACGAACAGGCGTGCCCCGTGCGGCAGTTCCAGGTCCCCATCGAGCCGGGACGCCAGACCTGGTCCATCCGGCTGGAGGGAGCGACCGGGGAACTGAAGGTGCGTAGCTATCGCCTGCGGCCGATCTTCCCCGACCGCAGAGGTGGGGCCCCGGGGGCTCCGGCCGACCTGCGGGAGGAGAGCGTGGAGCCGTCGGAGAGGGTGGCCCGGGAGGCGCTGGGGCTGGGCCGCTACGGGGAGGCCGAAGAGGCCATCCTGGACTGGTTGTCCCGGGAACCGGACGATCCGGACGCGCAGGCAGCCCTGGGCCACCTGCAGGCCCGCAGCGAGGCGGCCGGTGCCTTGCCCGCAGCGTGGGCGTTACTGGAACGGACCCTCGCAGGCCGCGACCTGGGGGGGCCGTGGACCGCCCGGCGGGCCGATCGGTCCGCGGCCCGGCACGCCTGGCTCCAGGGGGCCTATCTGTCCGCCGGCGTCGTCGCCCCCGGCGAGCCCGAGGAGTTGGCCGTCGCCCTGCGGCCGGACGACGGGCTGGCCCGCCCCAACGCCGAGGGCTGGTACCGGGGCGGCGCCCGCGCCTTCCTGCCCGCCGGCGACGAGGTGCTCATGGCCGTGCCCCAACCGGGGGACGCCGGGGACTGGACGACCGTGCGCTGGCTGGGGCTCAACACCACCGGGCGCCCGGCGGTGATCGCCATCACCGTGGACGACGGGGAGCCCCTGCGGGTGCTGCTGTCCGGGGAGCGGACCCCGTTCCGTCTGGCGCTGGCTCCCGGTACCCATCGCATCCGTTGGCAGGGCCCCGCGGGCGGCGGGGACGGGGTGGCCCTGGCCTCCGACCGGGCCGTCGAGCAGCCACGCGGGCCCTGGGGATCCGGTTTCCCGGCCCTACGGGCGGTACCGTTCGTGCGGCTGGAGGCGGGGGAGATCAGTGGCGCCTTCCAGCTCCCCCCCGGCGCCGGCGACCAGCCGGTGCGGCTGGAGGCCCGCTGGGTCGGCTCCGCCGAGCGCTCATTCGATGTGGAAGACGCCACCGGGTCACGCCACGTGATCCTGGCTCCCGCGGATCAGGTGCCCGCCATCGGGGCCGGAGCGCCCGGGGCCGAGCGGCTAGCTGTCGGGACCGCCTCCTTCGACGTGCAGGGGGGGGCGCTGTCGGTGCGCAACCGCGGCGACGGCGCCGTGTGGGTGCGGCTGCTGCTCAGGCAGCCGCGGGGGAACGAGCTCGACGCGGTGCCTGCCAGCCCCACGGCCAAGCAGCCTTTCCCCGGGGCACTGGATGTGGCCCGGCTGGGGTCGCTGTCCGCGAAGATCGCCCATGCCGGCAGCCCCGACGAGGAGGCTCAGGGCCGGCTGGAACGGGCCGAATTGCTGGCGTCTGCCGGGCTGGTTGCCTATGCGGAGAGGGACTGCCAGCGGGCCGTTCGTGGAAGGGAGCCTGGGGATGAACTGGCCGTCCGGGCGGCCGCCATCATCGAGGCCTTCCCCACGCGGATACCCCGTACGGTGGCGGTGGCGGTGGCCGGGGGCCAGGGCCGGTCCGCACTCGCGCTCGATCCGATGGCTGCCGCCGGATTCGGGCCGGCGGCCTGGCTCGACGAGCTCGACGCCGGCGATCCGGCCCAGCTGCTCGCCATCGACGAGCTCGCGGCGATGGCGTCCCGGAGCTCTTTCCCCAGCGCCATCCACCGGGAGCTGGCCCGCCGTACGGCGGACGAGGCGATGACGACGCCCGAGGCGGCGCTGGCCGCTCTGGTCCATGCCGACGCCGTGCTGTCGGTCCACGGCGATCCCCGTACCGCCGCCATCCGCTGGCGGGCCCTGGAGGCGACGCGTAGCCAGGTCATCGGGGCGGCTCGCAGCAGCGGAGACCGGGTCAAGCTCACCGATGCCTGGGGGGACGGGGAACCGGACGCGGCTCAGCAGGCGCGTCAGGCCATGCTAGGCGAGCCACTGGGGGGGGCGGATCAGTTCCTGGCGGCGGGCAGCCGTTGGACGGTCCTTCCCGGCCCCGGGGCCGGCCGCGAATTTATCATCGAGGTCTTCTGCGACGACCTTCGCCCGCTCCCCGCCGGGGCCCCGGAACGGTGCCCGTTCCAGCTGCAGGTGGAGGGGGAAGAGCCCCAGCGGTGGTCGGTCCCGGCCGGTCAGACGGCCCGCCGTGACATCGTGCTGCCGGAAGGCCGCCGTCTGTTCATCCTCCACGAGGAGGGTGGGCGCGCCAGGTATGCCGCGCTGCACCTCTCCGCGCCGGGGGGCTGGGCCCCGCCCCCCCGCAGCGCCTGGTTCCATCTGGCGGCTCCCGACGCCCCCGTCGAGCACGGTGTTTGTGGCCCGACCCTGCTCGTCGTCGAGGCGGCGCCCGCCGAGGGCGCCGGCCCGGGTATCCAGGTGCGTGTGGACGGCGAGCTGCGCGGCGAACACCGCTGGCCGTCCGTTTCCGGCGCCGTGCGCGGCGATGGCGGGGCGCGGTACGGCGAGGTGGTGCGCCTGGAGGTGCCCTTGGCCGAGGCGGGGCCGCGCCGGGTCGAACTCGCCGCGACAGACGGTTCCGTTGCGGTCCGGATCTCCCGCCGGGAGGCCCACCGGACGATCCTGCCGAGGGCCCCGGATGTGGCAACCGAGCGGACGGTCGCGGCCGTCTCCCTGCCGGCGGTGGAGCCGGGGCCTGCGCCGTCGATGCGCCAG
Organism: uncultured Rickettsiales bacterium; assembly: GCA_964504165.1. GTDB lineage: Bacteria > Myxococcota_A > UBA796 > UBA9615 > CAYRNR01 > CAZDDH01. The sequence goes on from CAZDDH010000072.1 coordinate 21,484, forward strand.
CGGCTGCCCGCGCCATCACCCGGTGGGACGGTCGACTCGAGGATCCACCTGTGGAACCGGTCCTCCCTGGATCAGGAGCCGGTGGACGAGCGGTATCTGTACATGGAGCTGTCCGCCACCCACCGCCTGCGGCTGGGCCGATCGCAGAGCTGGCTGGCCGGCGGCGCGCTGATCCGCGCCGGTACTCCGTACCCGCCCGCTGCGGGATGGAATCTGTCCACCTACCACCGCCTCCCCACCGTTGGGCTGCGGCTCAGCGGCCGCTTCAACGGGCTCGCCCAGAGCACGGAGGCTGGCTCAGTGGCGGCGGCGACGTTGAGTTTGCGCCTGGACCGGCCCGTGCGCCTGGGCGCCTGGACGCTGGTGCCCCACCTGCGGGCGAGGGGGTTCTTCCAGCCGTCCGAGGAGCGGCAGGAGGGGGCCGGTGAAACCTACCTGGAGTTGTCCAGCAGCTACCGGACCGCCCATCCCTTCGCCCTCTCTGCCGGCGCCGACCTGCGGGCCCGTCCCTGGGTCAACGGCGAGTGGTTGCTGGGCCTGCGGGCTGTCTCCAACGCCGACGTCAAATCCCTCGATCTGGTGGGCGGCCGGACCGAACTACGTCTCTATCCGCGGCCCGTGGGCGTGGCCCTGGCCTTCGACCTCAGCCGACGCCTGCAGGACGACTGGCGGGACGAAGCCTGGTGGCGTGCCGAGGGGTCGCTGCGGGCATGGATCGACCTGGGCCCGCCCGCGCTGTGGATCCGGCCGAGCCTCCAGCTGTCCTACCTCATCGACCCCAGCCGTCTGGAGCTGACGGTGGGGGTGGCGGTTACGCCCGGGCGCCGGGCAGTGGAGCACTTCGCGCCTCCGGAGCTCCTCTTCGAGGACATCCGCGGGCCCGAGTTCGACGGCGGGAGGTGGCGGCGATGAGGGGCTCCACCGATCCCGTGGTGACCTGGCTGTCGTCCCTGTTGCCGTCGTGGCGCGGCCGTATCCAAGGGGCGCTGTTACAGCGGGTAGCGGATGCCCTGCGGGAGCACGTGGACTGCCCGCGGCGGGGAGCATGGGTTCCGGAAGACGGGGAGCTGGCTCCGTTGGTGGCTGGGCTGGAACGGATGCTCGTGGCCCAGATCCGGGGCGCGGACGAGGCCGACGAACGGTTCCACGCGTTCACCCGGCAGTTCTTCGGTGCCGGGACAGATCGTGAGCGCCGCCACCTGGCCGCTGACCACCTGCGCGCCACGGTGACCGACAACCGGGCGCTGCGGGGGGACATGCGGGCGCTGCGCAGGGACATGGACCACGACGCCCTGCGGGAACGTCACCTGCGGTTGCTCCATGATCTGGGCCAGCACATGTTGATCGCCCTGGAGGTCATCACCGGATTGCTGGAGCGGGCGGCGGAGCCGGGGCCACTGGACCGGGCGCTCCAGGCGCAGGCCGCTTCGCTGGCACCGGTGCTGCACGGGATGGTAGGGCGCGACGAGCCCCATCTGCCGCGGGACGAGGCGTTCCGGGCCCTGTGTGTGTTGCCCGCCGGTGGCGAAGACCGAGGCGAGAGCCGCCGCCTGATCCTGGGCCGGGTGGCCGAAACGTCCGCGTCGGTGTGGAGCCGCCGCGAGGCGCTGGCCGCCGCCCTGCGTCGGTGGCCGGACGAGGGGAGGGCGCTCGCACAACGGCTCCTTATGGGGGATACCGAAGACGGGGATGGGTTCCTGGTTCGGCTGGCGGCGATGCGCCGGATCCCCGATGAGTGGGGCGTCCAGCAGGCCCGGGAGCTGCTGGGGCGGCTCGCCGATCATCCGGATTCGACGGAGGCGGTCCGGCTGGAGAGGACCCGTAGCCTCCGGCGGGCGGGGGCCACCTGGAGCATCCCGTGGCTGGGCCGCCTGGGCGCCGGCCGGGGCGCGGCCGATCCGTCCCACCGCGTCCGTGCCGCCGTCTACGAGGAGCTGGCGATCATCGCCAGGGGAGACCGCGACTACGAAGGGGTCGCCGCGTCGGCGCTGTGCCGGGCTCTGGCCGCCGAGACCGATCCCTTCGCGGCCCGCGTCGCGGTGGAGGAGATCGCCGCCGTTGCGAGGCATCGGCTGGAGTCGCCGGCGTCCTCGGCCGGTCAGACGGTCGGTGAGGCCCTGGCGGTGCTGGCCGTGACCGCCCGCGGCGAACCGGCGCCACTGGCCTTCCACGCCGCCCGTGAGCTGAACGCCTTGCGGCCGTTGCTCGAACCGGAGTTGGGGGCCCGCCTAGCTGCCCTGCGGGTGGAGCTGGACGGGATGGCGCCGGGGGAGCGGAGACGCATCCAGGTGCAGGGAGGGGGCAACGAGGATCTCCATGGCACCCTGTTGGCCGTCGCTGGCGGCGGGGACATGGGATATTCGGCGAGGGCACAGGGCGGGGCGCTGACGGTCCAGCGTGGCGAGCGGACCGCCCGCTCCCTGGCCCGCGTCCTCCACGAGCTGCGTCATCGATCACCGGACAAGCGCCAGGCCGGGGATCACACCCGGCGGTCGCAAGCGGTGGGGCCGCTGCGGGCGCCCTCCCTGGGCATGGCATCCATCACCGCCACCACCGTGCCGGGGGAGCCGGTGGTCGCGCCGTTGCTGGGCTCCTGGGGGCCCCACCTGCCCGGGGTCGGGGACTGCCTGGATGCCGCGCGCAGCGGCCGGCCGATCCGCCTCTACCACCCCCACGGCGTGACCGTCGTCCAGCCGCCAACCGGCTGGCGTCGCGTGACCGCTGCGTGGGCGCTGCGCTGGCAGTTCGGGGCGCTGGACGCCCATCGCCGCCGGTGCGTCGAATCGGTGGATCCCGAGGAACAGCGTTCCTTCGTGGCCGCCATCGAGCGGCTGGGGTTCCAGATCACCCACGAGCCGGCCACCGTGGCCCACGGCGAGATCAGCCACTCCCTGGAGAATCCCCATCTGCAGCGCTTCTTCGGCGGCGGCGCCGGGTCGCTGGCGGCCCTGGCCGGCCTGCCGTCGTGGACATCGCTGGCCGATCAGAGCTGGAATTATGTGGTCAGCGCCGGCGGGAACTCATTGACGCACCTGGTGGCCGTCGTCGCCGGGTTGGGGACGCTCGTGATGGGGGACGCCATCGTTCAGGGGGCCCGCATCCGGCGGTGGCGGCGTTCGTTGCCGCTGGTCATCGGTGGCTGGGGCACCCGGGGCAAGAGTGGCACCGAGCGGCTCAAGACCGCCCTGTTCACGGCCCTGGGATGTGAGGTGCTGGGCAAGACCACGGGCAACGAGGCGGCCATCGTGCACAGCGCGCCGGGCATCGAGCCCACGGAGATCCTGCTCTACCGGCCCTACGACAAGGCATCCATCTGGGAGCAGCGGGACGTGCTCCAGCTGGCCTCCCGGATGGGGGTCCAGGTGATGCTGTGGGAGTGCATGGCGCTGCGCCCGCGGTACGTGGAGATCCTGGCGCTGGGCTGGATGCGCGACGATCTGTCCACCGTGACCAACTGCTATCCGGACCACGAAGACCGCCAGGGGCCCGGCGGACGGGATGTGGCCCACAGCATCAGCTGCTTCGTCCCCCAGCAGGCCGCCGTGCTGACGGCCGAACGGGAGATGCTGCCCATCATCCGGGAGCGCGCCCGGGAGCGGGGCAGCCGCTGCCTGGAGATCACGGATCGGGAGGGGGAGATGATCCCCCGGGAACTGCTGGACCGCTTCCCCTACGAGGCCCATCCGGCCAACGTGGCCCTGGTCGCCCGGATGGCCGACGAACTCGGAATCGACCGGGAGTACGCCATCTGCTCGATGGCGGATCACGTCGTCCCGGACATGGGATCGCTCAAGGTCTATCCGGAGGCGAGCTACCGCGGCCGCCGGGTCACCTATATCAACGGCCACTCTGCCAATGACCGCACCGGCTTCCTCACCAGCTGGGAACGGGTCGGCCTGGCGCGCTATTCGCCCCTCACACACCCGGGCGAGTGGGTCCTGGGCGTGGTGAACAACCGGGCGGACCGCATGGCCCGCACCCGGGTCTTCGCCCGCATCCTGGCCAAGGACGTCGCAGCTCATGGGTATTGCCTGATCGGCACCAACCTCGGGGGCTTCGTCGGCACGTTGCGCCAGGCCCTGCGAGAGCAGCTGGCCTCCTTCCAGCTCGGGGAGGACCGAGAACTGGGGCTGGATCGGTATCGGCGCTTGATGTCTCGCCTACAGATGCCCCGCTGGGACGCGGATCAGCTAGAGGCGGAGATCGGCGCCTGGTTGCAGGGCTGTGGGCTAGAAATGGCCGAAGTGCAGCGCCGCTTGGACCACGAAGGATTCCAGGCGGCGGTGGCGGCGTGGCTTACCGGCCGCGAATTAGCCGCCCGGGACCAGCCGGTACCCCCGGTGCTAGCGCGGGCCCCGCCCCACCCCCGCCAGGTACACGC
>CAZDDH010000072.1:25874-36354 GCA_964504165.1 uncultured Rickettsiales bacterium
CCCCGCCCGCTATGGCGGGCCGGGGTACGCGCGGGTCCGCCGGGTGCTCGAGCGCCCCGAGCACGACGCCGGCCTGGTCCAGGCGGTGCAGCTGGTGTGCGCGGGGGCGACCGGCGACGATCGGCTGGACGAAGAGCTGGCCAGATTCGTACGGCGGCAGGTGGCGCTCTATGGCCTGGTGGCCTCGGCTGGCCGGGCGATCGAGGGGGCCGCCGGCGACCGCTCCAAACTCGTGCGACGGATCCGCAAGCTCTACATCCAGCTCGTGCTGGAGCGGGTCCATCTGCTGGACGACCCGGGGGCGAGCGGCGACCAAGTGCTCCACTTCCTCGTCTCCCACATCCCCCCCGGCGTCCGGGCGAGGGCGATGGGCATGCAGAACATCAAGGGCACCGGGCTGGATTTTGTCTACCGCTGGGAGTCCTACGCACAGGTTACGGCCATCCTGCGTGATCTCCAGCAGGCGGAACCCGTGGCCGCCGTCGAGCTGCTGCGCCGACTACGCATCCACCCGGATTACGGCCTGCTCGATGCTCGCCTGGCACGCCAGGTGGTGGCCCAGTTGCGCCGGCAGCGGGGCGCCGACTGGAGCGAGATCGATGGGGAGGCAGCCCACACGGAGCAGCTGCTGGGGGAGCGCGTGGTCTCCCGGGAGCAGGCGCTGGCCCGCGGTCGTTCCCGCATCCGCCTCGCCGATCGGACGCTGGGGTTGCTCGAACATCTGTTCGATACCCTGCACAGCATCTATCGCCGTCGTGCGGCCAACCGCATCCTCGATGACCTCCTGCACCGCCGTATCTCGCACGGGAGAGCTGCGGCGCGGATGCGTGAGATCACCGTCGCACAACGGGGTGGATGGCTGCGGAGGACGAAAAATTCATGAGAGGGATTCACCAGAATGGCTAGAGTGTGGTCTGCCGGACGATTTGATGGAGGTTCGATGCGCCGTTTTGCCCTGTGGTTGTTTCCGACGCTGGCTCTGATGATGCCAGCCTGCGATAGCTGCCCCGACCCTGAGCCCTGCGACGAGTGTCCCGAGTGCCCCGTGGACGAAGACGGGGATGGCTACACCGAAGAACAGGGGGACTGCGACGACTCGGACGCCGAGATCCATCCCCGGCGTGACGAGATCTGCGGTGACGAGATCGACTGGGACTGTAGCGGTGATCCCGACGACGGCACCACCGACGCCGACGGCGATGGCTACGTGGATGAGGCCTGTACCGACGGCGATGACTGTGACGACTCGAACGCAGAGATGAATCCGGACGCGGAAGACGGCTGCGACGGCATCGACAACAACTGCGACGGTAGCGTGGACGAGGACACCATCTTGGTGGATGCCGGCGGCGGAGGTGACCACACCAGCATCCAGGAGGCGGTCGACGCCGCCGGCCTGAACGACGTGATCTGCATCGGCGCAGGCACCTACCAGGAGACCGTCGTGCTGGAGGCGCGCAACCTCACCCTCGTCTCCCTGGAGGGATCGGGGTCCACGGTCATCGACGGCAACGGTGGGGGACCGACCCTGAGCCATACCCTGGGCGACGGCTCCACGGTCATCGGGCTGACGATCACCGGCGGCTCGGGCGTCGTCTTCGATCCGGATCACGACGGGGATACCAACGCCTGTGGCGGCGGGGTGTTCATCGATGCCTCTCACGTCGAGATGCTCGATGTGATCGTCACGGGCAACGAGGCCGAAGACGGAGCGGGCATCTACCTCAACAACGGCGGCCTGCTCATGCATCAGTCCGCCGTCGTCGAGAATATCGGCAGCCGCTACGGTGGCGGCATTCGTCTGCGAGAGACCGACGTCGTCGAACTGACCGAGACGGAGATCCGGGGCAACGTGGGGCGGACCGGCGCCGGGATGGCGCTCTACATAGCCGAGGTGACGCTCGTGGACTGCCTCATCGCCGACAACAACTCGGACAACAACGGTGGCGGCTTCTACGTCGGCACCGACTCGTCCCTGGAGCTCTCTTCGTGCACGATCACGGGCAACAGCGCCCAGGGCCGGGGAGGCGGCATCCGTCTATACGGGGGGCAGGCGTTCCTCGGCGGATGCGAGGTCACAGGCAACACCGCAGCGGAATACGGGGGTGGCGTGGCCTGCAAGAGCTCCAACGTGAGCATCTCGGGGAGCAATGTCACCAGCAACGATCCGGACAACATCTACTGCGATGAGTGCGATGGTTGTACCGATTCCTGATAATGTATGGGCGCTAGGAGGCCACAGTGATTAGTTGCCGATGGTTGATTCTTGTTTTGGGCCTGATGCTGGCCGTCTGGGGCTGTGATGGAGGCGGCGTCATGCTCGACGATGACACCGCGGACGACGACGATACGGGGGACGATGACACGGGGGACGATGACACGGGAGACGATGACACCGTGGACCCCAACGATATGGATGGGGACGGCTATAGCGTCGACGATGGCGACTGTGACGATCTGGATCCGGGAGCCTACCCGGGCGCCGAGGAGATCCCCTACGATGGTATCGACCAGGACTGCAACGGCTCGGATGTGACCGACGTGGATGGGGACGGCTATGACGCCGATTGGTTCGGCGGCGAGGACTGCAACGATTCGGATGGGACCATCAGCCCTGCGATGACGGAAATCTGCGGCGACGGCGTGGACCGGGATTGCACCGGCAGCCCGGACGACGGCACCACCGATGCGGACGGGGACGGGTACATCGACTGGGCTTGCACCGACGGCACGGACTGCGACGACTCGGACGGGTCGATCCACCCGGAGATGGAGGTCGCGGTGCCCGACGATTATGCCGACGTGGCCAGCGCCGCCGATGCAGTCTGTACGGACAGCCAGATCAACGTCTCCGCCGGTTCCTACAACGGCAACATCGAAGGTGAGAACAAATCATTGATGATCATCGGCCTCGACGGGGCCGAGACCACGACCCTGGTGGGGGACGGGAATGGATCGGTGGTCGTACTGGGTGGTGACGGTGGGCAGTCAGGGCTCAACGGCTTCACGGTCACCGGGGGCAACGCCAACGATGGCGGCGGCCTGATGTGTTACGGGGACTGTGTCGTCCAGGAGTCCGTCTTCACCGGCAACGAGGCGTTTTTTGGTGGGGCCATCAAGTTCGTCGATGGGACCATCGCCGTGTCCGGCAGCAACTTCCACGACAACCAGGCCGAGTGGGGCGGTTGTGTCCACATCGACAACGCGGTGGGCGCCATGTCCAACAGCGAGTTCGACAGCTGCAGTTCAACCTCGGGAGGTGGCGCGCTGTCCATCTGGAATACGGACATCACCCTGTCAAACCTGGATGTCACCAATAATGAATCCATGCAGGCAGGTGGTATTTTCCTCTACACCTGTACGGGGTCCATCTCCGATACGCGCGCCGAGGGCAATGTCGCCGAAACGGCCGGCGCCCTGTTCACCAGGGATAGCACCATCGATCTGCTGGACAATACCCTCACCGGCAACCACGGTGAGTGGGGTGGCGGTGGGTACTACTGCTGGGATACGACGGTGACCTCGCTGGAGACGAACGACATCTCCTCGAACACGGACGGCGGGGACTGTGACGACTACGTCTCCCCCCCGTGCAACGACCTGGCCTGCCGTACCTGCAACGGGTGTTAGCACCCTGTTGATCGCATCCAGCTCCCGACCGCCTCGGTGAATTGCTCCGGCTGCTCCTCGTGGGCGTTGTGCCCCGATTCGTCGAGGACCACCAGCTCTGTGGGCCCGCCCAGATCGTCACGCAACCGCAGGGCCGTCTCCACGGAGTGCACCCGATCGTGGCGGCCCCACAGCAGCAGCGTCGGGGCTTCGATCTGGCCCAGTCGTGACGCCTCGGGCGCGGCCGCCTGGAGGCCGATGCGGGTCGCCGCCTTCCAGCCGCCGGGGGCGTCCAGGTGCCCGAGCAAGCGCTGGACCCGTTCGTCTGCATAGCGGCCGGCGTCTGCGAAAACGGTCTTGCGCAAGAGGCCTGGGATCACCAGTCTTCCCAGCGGGCTGGCGAAGAACCGGCGCATCACGCCGGGGAATCGTTTGGCCACCACCAGGCCCGGTGGTGGCGGTGGTGAGTAGACCGGCGGTGAGACCAGCACCAGGCCCGACACCCGCTGGGGATATTTGAGCGCGACGGTCAGGGCGATGGCGCCCCCCATGGAGTGCCCAGCCACGACCATACGCTCCAACTCCAGTGCGTCCATCAGCTGGATGGCGACGTCCGCGAACCAATCCGGGCTGTACGGTGCATCGTCCGGGCGATCCGAGTAGCCGCAACCCGGCAGGTCCACGGCGTGGGGCCTGCAAAAATGGGCCATCCGTGTCATCACCGGATGCCAGATGGCCGTACTCGCGAGAAAGCCGTGGAGGAGCAGGGTAGGGGGGCCCTGGGAGCCGGAACGTTCCAGGTGGCATCGCAGATCGCCGACGGGGACGTGGCTGCCAGGGGCTGGTGGCCTTCGGTCGCGGGGCATTCTCTAGGCTATCCCGAGCGTCGTTCCTGTTCGGCGCGCAACGTGAGGATCGTCTCGTAGGACACGGGCCACTCCGTGCCTTGGGGCACCAGATCGACGGTAGACGCCCTGAAATCCGGGTCCTGCATGCGGCAGTCCATGAATCGTTCGCCCCAATCCTCGCTGGCCCGCATCCGGTCGAAGATCACCTGGAGCGGTTCTTCGCGGACGTTGCCGAAGCTGATGGGAGTGAAATCGCAGGGGCAGACGTCGCCGCTGCCGTTGATGTACAGCTGGTAGAAGCCCGCAAAACAGCCAAAGCCCTCGGGTGAATTGACCCAGGATTGGCCCATCACCGCCGGCCCATGGGGGCTGGCGTTCTGTGCCTTGACCAGCTCTTTGACCTCCCGGCGGTCTTCCTGAGTCAATACCAGATCGCGTTCGTGGAGAATGGCTCCCGTGGGCACGGTATCGAACATGAACACCTGGTGCACACCCAGGTCCGCGCCCAGCTGGATGATGCGCTCGAAACCGCCGTCCCGGTGATCCGGCCTGGTCAGATAAGTGCTCAGCCCCACCAGCGCACCGCGATCCTTGAACGCCTCGATGCCCCGCACGGCCTCCCGATAGGCGCCCTTGACGCCCCGCCGCTTGTCGTGCTCCTCCTCCACCGAAGAATCCAGGCTGACCAGCGGCGCGAACAGGCCGGCCGAGAGCAGCTCGTCGGCCATATCTGCCAGCCGGGAGCCGTTGGTGAACATGGAGACCACTGCCTTGTCCTTGGGCACGTGGTCGATGATCTCCAGTAGCTGGGGATGCAAGGTGGGCTCGCCACCGGTGATGACCAGGGCTGCTCCGTTCATATCGACGAACTGGTCGGCGATGTCCATGAGCTCTTCGGTGCTCAGGGGCTCGGATGGGCGGCGCATGTAGTCCCGCGCCGAACAGTGACGGCAACCCATGTTGCAGTTGGAGTTCAGCATCAACACCAGCGCGATGGGCCGGGCCTTCTTGCGGCCGAAGACGTAACTGAAACCCGTCCGGATGACGCGGGCGCCAGCCTCCGAATGGAATGGAGGTTGGGTCAGGTCATATGCGGGCATGTCGTTCACGAGCGCGATGGGTTTCATGGGGCCCAGGCGCTTGCGGAACAGCTTCAGATAGCCGCCGAGCACACGATCTGTCAGCTTCGAGGAACGGGATACGAACGGGTAGCTCACGCGTGGAAGATCGGGGCGAGCCAGGTGCTCAAAAAAATCCATAGGGTAGACACCTATCCCCCTTCTACCACCACCAAGGAGCATATCATCTGCGCTGAATGAGCAATGTTAAGAGCGTGTAGTATTCGGGTATGCGTGTACGAGAGATACCACGGATTCGTAGCAAACGGCGGGCTCCGCGGGCCGGCGCGGAGGTCGCGGCGCACCTCTCGAGGCTTGTCGCAGACGGTGTTCTGAGGCCCGGCGACAAGTTGCCGGGGGAGACGCGCCTCTGTGCACACCTGGGGATCAGTCGGCCCGTGCTGAGGATTGCCATCGCACAGCTGGTGGAGCGGGGGGTGCTGACCGTCGTGCCCCGCTCCGGCACCTTTGTCTCTGGGCGGATCCAGAAACAGGGCATCGACGATATCGCCGAGCTGGTGGATATCGGTCCGGAGAGTATCCGCGATATCGTCGAGATCCGCCGGCTGCTCGACCCTACCGTCGCCGCGTTGGCGGCCCTGCGCTGGGAGCCCGCGGACATGGAGGAGCTGGAAGTGCTGGTGGCGAAGGCCGCCCACCAGAGCGGCGACTCCATCCTCCTGCGTCCGGAAGGTGGGTTGGCGTATGCTCGGTTCTTTGGCGTGTTGGCACGCTCCACGCACAATCAGGTGCTCGTCTTGATGATCGACTCCCTGTCTCGTCTGGCCCGTGACGCGCTGGCCTACAGCCGGGCTCATCTGGCCCAGCGGGTCGAGCTTGGCGAGACCTTCCTCAGCCAGATGTCGATGATTTACCAGGCCGTCCGCGCCCGGGACGCGACGGCCGCCCGCCACGCCGCGGACCGTCATCTGGATACGCTGGAGGCGGAGCTTCTCGGCGCCCTCGACATCCGATTGGAATCTAGATCGGAAATTGTAGCAAAAAAATAATATATGCTACAGAGGCATGATGATTTATGAGTGGATGGACCATTTGTCCACGGCCATGGAAGCTTCTTTTACGGCCTCCGACAAGGTGGGGTGGGCGTGGATCGTGCGGGCCAGCTCGTCGGCCGTGGCACCTCGCGACAGCGCCACCGTGGCCTCACCGATCAATTCAGACGCACAGGGGCCGACGATCTGGACGCCCAACAAGGCTCCCGTGGCCGCATCGGCCATCACCTTGACCATGCCGTCCTCGGCGCCCATCGCTTTGGCGCGGCCGTTGGCGCGGAACAGGAACTTGCCGCTGGTGACCCGGATACCCTGTTCCTTAGCCTGGACTTCCGTCAAACCGACGGTGGCCAACTCGGGCTCCGTATAGACCACGCTGGGGATCAGGGCGTGCTCCACGGCGACGGAGCGTCCGGCGATGGACTCGGCCGCCGCCACACCTTCCTCCTCGGCCTTGTGGGCCAGCATGGGGCCGGCCACCACGTCGCCGATGGCATAGATTCCGGGGACCTGGGTTTGCAGGGAGCCGTCCACAGGGATGCGCCCGGACTCGTCCAGCTCGATGCCCGTAGCCTCGAGGCCCAGGCCCACCGCGTGGGGACGGCGGCCAACGGCCACCAAAACGCGGTCGGCGGTGAGGATTTCCACCTTGCCCTTGGCGGACTCCAGGGTCAGCTCGACCCCGTCATCGGTCAGGGTCGCGGCGGACAACGTGGTCTTGAGACGGAATCCCATACCCTGCTTCTTGAGGGCACGCTCCAGCTGGCTGGCCAGCTGCCGGTCGGCAAAGGGGGTGACCTGGCGGAGCATCTCCACGACGGTGACCTGGGCCCCCAGGCGGTGCCACACGCTGCCCAGCTCCAGTCCCACCGCCCCGGCACCGATGACCACCAGGTGCTCGGGTACCTGTTCCAGGGACAAGGCCCCCGTGGAGTCGATGATTCGCTCGCCGTCAAAAGGCAAAAACGGCAGTTCCACCGGCACGCTGCCGGGGGCCAGGATGATGGCACTGGCCTGGATGTCCTGGGTGCCGTCGCTCGTCTGGACGCGGATCTGGTCCGCAGCTACCAGGCGCCCGTGGCCGGTCACCACCGTGATCTTGTTGCGCTTCATCAACGACGCGACGCCGTCGGTGAGTTCCCGCACCACCCGGTCCTTGCGGGCCATCATCGCGTCCAGATCGAAGGACACCTCGCCGGCGCGGATCCCGTGGTCTTCCAGCCCATGCTCAAGGGTATGGACCAGCTCGCTGGAGACCAGCAGCGCCTTGGACGGGATGCAGCCGACGTTGAGGCAGGTCCCCCCCAGACGGGGAGATTTTTCGATCAACGCCACCTTCTTGCCCAGCTGGGCCGCGCGAATGGCCGCCACATACCCGCCGGGGCCGGCACCGATCACCGCTACGTCAAAGATGTCCATGATTCACCTCGCTGGTTCCATCGTTGTCTGGACGTGTCCTCATACCAGACTACTGAGCCGGTTTCATCCCTCACAGGTGCCGGGGGGAGGAAGAAAAAATCGCAGAGGACGCGGCGGAGGACGCAGAGGACGCGGAGGGGAGAGTTTGTTTTTGGAGGAGAGGGAAGAAAAACAGGCCCGCTTCGATCTCTTCATTCCCACTCAGCGTCCTCTGCGCGCGCTGGACGCGCGTCTCTGCGGCCTCAGGCCGCCAGGACGGCGGCCCCTTCTTTCTTCCTTCTGCTGGCGGCGCCCGGCTCGAGGCTTGACACCTGGATCGAAACGCTCTCAAATACCGCCGATGAACCTGGCTCACCAGAGCGCAACGCGCACCATGGCCATGCCCGGGCCCCGGTAGGGGCCACGGGCTTCGCAGCCGTACGCTGACGACACCAGCCCGACCCACCGGGGCGACCCACACTCTAGTAATGGACAACCGGTAGACCTCTAGGAGATGGTCCGATGATCGTGGTCAAGTTCGGGGGTAGTTCGCTGGGGACAGCGGCGAGGATCGAGCACTGCGTACAACTGGTGCAGCGGGAGCTGGAGAGGCGGCCAGTGGTGGTCGTCTCGGCTTGTGGGAGCACCACTTCGATGCTCCAGGAAGCCGCGCAGCGAGCGGTGGCGGGGACCGTCGAGGTGACGGATATCCGTGGATTCCACGACGAGCTGGTGGGCGAACTCCAGGTCGCTCCCGGGTGCATCACGGCCTTGCTCGATGAGCTGGAGACGCTGCTGCAAGGTGTCAGCCTGACGCGGGAGCTGACGCCCAGGACGATGGACCTGGTCCTGTCGTTCGGGGAACGCCTGTCCACGGAGTTGGTCGCTGGGGCCTTCAGCCGGACGGGCACCCGGGCCCGGGCGGTCCCGGCCTACGAGATCGGCCTGAATACCGACGATCGCCACGGCATGGCCACGCCGCTCTCCGGGATCGGCCCGCGGATAGCCGTTGCTCTGGGAAGGATCGCCGAGCTGCCCGTGGTGACGGGGTTCCTGGGTCGTGGCGAGGGGGGCGCCATCACCACGCTGGGGACCAGCGGGTCCGATTTTACCGCATCGATCCTCGGTGCAGCGCTGGGGGCCGACGAGGTCCAGATCTGGACCGACGTGGACGGGGTGATGACTTGCGACCCGTCCATTGACCCGTCGGCGAAGGGACTGGCGGCGCTCTCATTCGACGAGGCCAGCGAGTTGGCCTACTACGGCGCCAGGGTGCTCCACCCCAACACCCTGATCCCGGCCATCCACGCCGGCATCGAGGTGCGGGTCCTCAACACGCTGCGGGAAGAGGACCGGGGCACGCGAATCATCGCCGGGGCGGCCCCCGGCACGCGAATGGCCAAGGCGGTCGTGTACAAGGAAAACGTCTGTCACATCAATGTGGCCTCGCCCCGGCTGCTGTCGGCGGCCCGGCTGCTGTCGGAGGGATTGGAGATCGTGGCGCGCCACGGGGTGACGATCCACATGGCGACGACGTCCGAGTCCACCATCTCGATGGTCACCGACGGGGATACGGAGATCGACGAGAACAGCCACGCCATCGAGGAACTCCGCCAGCTAGGCGAGGTGGTCGTGGAGCGAGGCAAGGCGATCATCTGCGTCGTCGGCGAGGAGCTCCGGGGCCAGGTGGGCGTGCTCTCACGCATCTTCGGCGAGGTAGCAGCCCAGGGCATCAAGGCCACGATGGTGTCCCAGGCAGGATCCGAGATCAACATTGCCTTTCTGGTAGACAACGAAGAAATTCGCCCGGCGGTCCTGGCGCTTCACCGGCTGTTGCTGAACAGCGAGCGGGAGTAAGAAAAAAGCGCAGAGGACGCGGAGGGGGAAGACGCGGAGGGGAGTAAGAGAGGATTGGATTGGGGGGAAACAGCATCTGTTTTTCTGCTACGAAGAACACTATCCCACTCTGCGACCTCAGCGTCCCACTCCGCGTCCTCTGCGATTTTTTCTTCATCCCCCCGGACCTATGGATTGATCTTGATCGCCACCATGTCCGAGGCATTACACCCCTGCGTGTCGGTCACATCCAGCGTGACGAGGTGGATGCCCAGCCCGAAGTCGCTCTTGACGAAGCTGATGATGCCCTGGGCGTCCGGCCCGGTGGGATAGAACTCCGTCGTGGTCGCGTACCAGTCGTCGTACCAGTGGATGTCCAGATCTCCGGGGGCGTCCAGGTCGTCGAAGACCCCGGCGGTGAACTGGATGCCTTCACCCAGATCGAAGCTCGCCGTGTTGGACGGCTGGACGATGGTCACGGTGGGCGCGGTGCAGGGCCCCGTGTCGTCGTCGTCGCCGGTGTCGTCATCGCCCGTATCATCGTCGCCGGTATCGTCGTCCCCCGTGTCGTCATCGCCGGTGTCGTCATCGCCGGTGTCGTCGTCCCCCTGGGAGTCGTCGTCGGCGGTGTCGTCGTCCCCCTGGGAGTCGTCGTCGG
>CAZDDH010000073.1:0-36047 GCA_964504165.1 uncultured Rickettsiales bacterium
GTGAGGATCACCGGCGATAGGGAAGATCTTTGGTTTTTGAAAAGAGGGTGGAACCCTAGGAAAGGGGAGCTAGAGCTCGTTATCGACGAACAGCTGCTCCCATGTGTACGCCAGCGTCGACCTGACCGCGGCTGGATCGATGCCGGCAAGGTCGGACGTCCACCATTGCAGGACCTCGATCATCATGCCCAACAGTCCGTGGGCGGTGGCCGTGGGATCCAACTGGGGCTGGAGCAGGTCAGCGTCGGCACAGCGGGCGATGTTGGCCACGTTGGTCTCGCGGATCTCGTCCAGCAGGCGTTGGCCGACCTCTGTGACGCGTACCTCGGGACTGAATAACAGCCTGGCTCGTTGGGGATCAGTAGTCACGAATCGAACGATGACACCTGCAAATGTGCTGGCGTCCACGCCCTCGGTGTCGCCGTCGAGCACCTGGGCGAAAAGGTGATCCAGTCCGTCCCGTATCTCGTCGATGGAGGTGCGCAACACCGCTTCGAGCAACCCATCCTTGTCGCCGAAGTGAGCGTAGAGCGTGCCCACGGACACGCCGGCTGCTTTGGCCAGATCGGTGGCGCGAGTGGCCCTCACGCCTCGCTCGACGAACAGGCGTGTGCCCACTGCTAGCAGGTGTTTGCGGGTTGCCTCGCGCTGCTCTTTTCGGGTCAAGGGACGGGCTCCACGAACCGTTCGATGTATGGCTTGAATGCCTCGGCTATGCCGTTGTCGGTCATGCCGAATTCCTCGGCATTGTACTCGTGCCTACCAAACTTATTGCGGGGGCGGTGCTCCAGGTACGCCTCCAGCTTGGCTTCGTATTCATCATCGTACGCCAAGCCGAAGTGCGCGTGAATCCGGCGCACCACCTCGATGGGCTCCCGCACCAGTGACTGGAAGGAGACATCCAGGATCCGGTCGTCGCCCAGGCGCTCCCGTGCAGCCATGCTGCTGGTGGCCATCTGGGTCAGCCAGTCCAGGTTGACGCGGGCCATACGCTCCGGGTCGGTGCTGTGGCACGAGGCGCCATGGAAGCTGGCCAGCAGGCTGTTGACGCTGCTGGTGATGCGCACTGGGTTGCGGTGCGTCTGCACGACCATGGCCTCGGGAACCGCCTCGATCAACTCTTCGAGGTAGACGGTGTGCGCGGGCGCCTTGAGCACGAGGCGACGGGCTGGGTCGTCGGCATGGAACAGCTGCAAGTGTTCCCGATAGATCCGGTACGATGGCCGAAGATCCTGGCGCGCGAGCCAATCATTGTACTGGTAGATCGGCGCGAAGATCCAGAATGCCGGGCTACGCAGGCTGCTATCGAGCAGGAACACGCACTCCTCGGGATCGTCCAGATCGATGCGGTGTTTGGCATCGATGCCCGGCATGGCCATCTTGAACGCCGCCACGTGCAGGGCGGCCACCGTACGCCGTAGATCCGTGCCATGGGCGGCCAGGGGTCGGCGTACCTCCCAGGTCGTCAGCGCGCGCCCTCGAGGGTCCAGGGATAGCATGCGGTGCAGGAAGGTGGTCCCCGAGCGGGGGAGGCCCACGATGATCAGCGGCCTGCGGAGGGGCGCACCGAAGACCTCTGGCCTCTGTTTCCGCGACTCGACCCGCTGCAGGCGGGTCACCAGTGCGTTGTGGATCTGGACCTGCATCACGATCTGGCCGAAGGCGGTCAGGTCCATGTCCTGTTCCACGGAACGGCACAGGACGTCGAGTCCCTCCCGGTAGTCGTCCCCTCCGAAATCGTCCAGGCCGGCGGTTCGACATGCGCGATCTTCCAGCTTGTCGGGATGGAATTCCATGGGCGACCGGCTGGGCCACAGGCTTTTGAAGAGGGAATTGAACGCCCTCACGGGCAGCTGGGGTGGTGTGGCAAGGCTCATCGGCTCCTCCATTGAAGTAAGTTCATTGAAACATATTCGATGAATAAAGTTCAATGAAAACACGAAGAGGCATTCTGTCCTTGCCAGGGCGGCCACGGCAAAACCGGGATGACAGGGCTGCTAGGACCCGTAGGCGAACGGGGGTTCGACATGGATGACGATGGCATCCGCGCCCGTGCGGCCCCGAACGATGGGCTCCAGCTCCTCGAGGATGGCCTGCTCGCGGTCCAGGTATTCGGGCTCGAGTACCAGGTCGAACACGGCGTTGAAATGGGCCTCGTCACCGACGATGCGCAGGTCGTGGAAGGACTGGAGCCGCGCGTCCTCGGCTATCAGAGCCGTTAGCGTATCGACGATGGCCGGATAGCGGGGGTGATCACGATTGATGGGATCCACGTGGGCTACCACGTGGCCTCGCTGCTGGCCGCCGACGTGGTCCTGCACCAGCTCGGCGAGGGCGTGCGATTCGGTAGCGGTGAGCTGGTCGGACGTCTCCACGTGCAACGAGATCAGGCGCACGTCCCCGTAGCGGTGGATGACGATGTCGTGCACGCCGCTGACCCCCTCCACTTGACGCGCCCGCTCCGCCACTTCGCGGATCTCCTCGGGGCTGGGAGCCTGGCCCAGCAGCGGATCGATAGCCTCTTTGGCCAGGTGGTACGCGGTCCCCAGGATCACCAGGCTGACGAGGATCCCCATGGCCCCGTCGAGCCAGGGCACGCCGAATTTGGCCCCGACGATACCCACCGCTACCAGGAGGGTGGCGGCCACGTCGCTGCGGTGGTGCCAGGCATCGGCCTCGATGGCCTGGGAGCCGCTACGCCGGGCCAACGCCATGGCAAATCGGGCGTTCCATTCCTTGATCACCGCAGCCAACAGGACCAGCCCCACCACCCACCATTGCGCATCGAGCGTGCCGGGGTCGAGCAGATGCCTGACGGAGGACTCCAGGAACTCGATGCCGGCCACGCCCAGCAGTACGGCGATGACGATGGTCGAGACGCTCTCGACCCGGCCGTGCCCGAAGGGGTGCTCGCGGTCGGCGGGGCGCCGGGCGATACGGGAGCTGACGATGAGCACACCGGAGGTCACGCTGTCGGCCAGCGTGTGGGCGGCGTCGGCCATCAAGGCCACGGAGCCGGTGAGCAGCCCCAGGGCGAGTTTACCGGCGAACAGCGCGGCATTGAGGAACAGGCCCAGCCAGCCCTCGGCCAGCCCCAGGGCCGCTCGTTGCTCGGTGGCGTTGCCACCACGACGCTCCACACGGCGGATCACGGCGGCTGCGATGGGATCGCGCGGGAGTGGTTGCTGGGGCCGGTCTGCGGTCACTGTGTTCCCCCGAGGCTGTGACGAGGTACGAGCTGATTATGGGGGATTTTTCCGCAAAAGGGGGCTCGTCGGCGTGCGCGGTCCAGGATGGGCTCAGTCGTCCAGCGTATCGTCCGGATCCAGCGTCGGGGGTAGATGCCGGTAGTTCCCGGCCCCCGTTGCCTGGGCTTCGAATTCGTCGAGCATCTGGCCGAGTGAGCCGAGGCTGAAGGGCTTGCTGAGGGTGTGGCAGCCGAGGCGGTTAGCGCGGTCCAGCCGCTCGTCATCCCAGCCGGCGGACATGATCACCACACCCTGCGGGACCGTCTTGCAGCCACTCCGCTGCATCTCCTCGACCATGTCCAGCCCCGATGTGCGGGGCATCTCGATGTCGGTGATGAGGATATCGCAGCAGGCCTCGGATTCCTCGCATGCGCAGGGCCCGCTCGTGTAGACGGGGCAATGGTGGGGTTCGGCGTAGAAGAAGACCTCGTAGCCGCGGATCTCCAGATACTGGACGACCAGAGAGCGGATCTGCGGATCATCCTCAAAAAGCATGGCGCGGAGTTTCTTCACCGTGGCCTCCAGATCCATCCAGGGAACTTGGGCTCTTCTTGGGCCCTGTTTTAAAATCTACAAAAAAAGTGGACATTGGACAAGGAGACAGAACCCCGGGGCCCAGAAACAGGTGGCCGCAGTGGAAGGCAGTGACTAGACAAAAACTAGGAAGCGAACGGTACCTGAAACCCGGAAGTTCGATGCCAACCCAAGACCAGGAGTTACTCGCCCGCATCGCCGAAGGTGAGGAAGCAGCCTTCACCGAGCTGGTCCAGCTTCACCACGCCTCGATGGTGCGCATCGCCATGCTGTATGTGTCCAGTGCGTCGGTGGCCCAGGAGGTCGTGCAGGAGACGTGGCTGGCGGTCCTCAAGGGGATCGACCGATTCGAGGGCCGCTCTGCGCTCAAGACCTGGATCTTCCGCATCCTCACCAATCGAGCCAAGACCCGCGGCCAGCGTGAAGGGCGTTCCTTGCCCTTTTCGGCGCTGGGTAAGGAGGACCAGGAACCGGCCGTGGATCCTGCCCGCTTCAACTCCAAGGGGCGCTGGGCGGATCCGCCCTCCACCTGGGAGGTCACCACGCCCGAGGCGGTGATGGAGCGCGGGCAGGCCATGGAAGCACTCCAGGCCGCGCTGGAAGAACTCCCCCCCCAGCAACAGGCGGTGGTGCGGTTGCGGGACGTGGAGGGCTGGGATTCGCAAGACGTCTGTAACGTCCTGGACGTTTCCGAGACCAATCAGCGAGTACTGCTCCACCGAGGCCGTTCGAAGTTGCGAAAGACCCTGGCCGAGCACATGGCGAGGACCGGACGATGATGCCTAACTGCCAGCAGATCACGGAGCTGGTCACCGAGTACCTGGAGGGCGCCATGTCCTTCACGGACCGGATGATGTTCCAGGCCCACATCGCCATGTGCCCCAGCTGCAAGAACTACCTCCGGCAGATGGAGCTCACCGTCGAGAGCACGGGGGAAATCTCGCCTGAGCCGATCCCAGACGAGGTGAGCCGAGAGTTGATGGAAGCCTTCCGGGGATGGAAGCACGGTGGAGACCCCGGAGCCTGAGTCTTTGTGAATCGTTCGCCTGCCCGGTCTTGTTCCTACCGAATTTAATGCCTACTATTTTAGTGAACTATAGCTCGTGATGAGCGACCCAAGAAACGGGGAGGTTCCCCATGCGGTTGGAGCAAGCGATCCGTAACGTCATCGCCACCGAGACGTTTGCCGCCTATTTTTACGAACAGCTCGCCTCGTTCACCCAGGACAAACAGGCCCGCGGCTTCTTCCGCAAGATGGCCGCCCAGGAGCGGCGGCACGGTAGGGAGATCCAGGATCTGGCCGACCGGCTCGCAGATGGCGAGATCCCGGATGTCCCGGATGTGGATGTGACGAAGATCGAGACCTCGGACAGCTGGGCAAAGCCGGGGGAGATCACCTACGCGAGGGCGCTGGAGATCGCCCTCGATACGGAGATGAGTGCGCTGGCCTACTACCGGGGACTGGCGGATCAGCTGCGAGGTGAGGTGCTGGCCTTCTTCAAGCGCCAGGCGGACCTGGAGGAGGAACACGTGGCCATCGTGCGGACCCTCATCGAGCGCATGAACCGGGTTGAGGCCGACGTGACGTTGGAGCTGGAGCTTATGCCGGACGAGCCGCCGGCTGGTCCGACGGGGCCGTCGCAGCCGGCTCGCGACCGCGTAAGCGGAGCGCGTTGAGGGTCACCAGGACACCGCTGAGGACCATCATGAATGCGGCCAGCACGGGGCTGAGCAACCCGAAGATAGCCGCCGGTAAGGCCACCAGGTTGTACAGCGCTGCCCAGGCCAGGTTCTGGTGGATGATGCGGCGCATGTTTCGAGCCCGCGCCACCAGGGTCGGGATGGCCCCCAGGTCCGGACCCAGCAGCAGGATATCCGCGGACTCCCGGGCGAAATCCGTCCCGCTCGAGACCGCGACACCCACCGCCGTGGCCATGGCCGGCGCGTCGTTGATCCCGTCACCGACGAAGACTGCGGTGTGGCCGCTGGAACGGCGGTGCTGGCGCAACCACCAGGCCTTGTCGTCGGGCAGGCAGTCCCCATGACTCCGCTGGATGCCCGCCAGCTGGGCCATCTTGGCAGTGGCCGTCGGCGCGTCCCCCGAGAGCACGGCGGTTTCCAGGCCCTGGCGCTCCAGCCTGGAGATGACCCGGGGAACGCCGGCGCGCAGCGTGTCGCCGAAGGACAACGCTGCCCAGGCGTCGCGCTCCCATCCCACCAGCACGGTGGTCTGGCCCTCCTCTTGCCGTGACTGCAGCCAGCGCTGGATCTCGGCGGGGGGCTCCGCGTCCACGACGCCCTGGACCCACCCGGGCCGCCCGGCCGCCGCCGGATACGACTGGTACCAGCCATGGACCCCCTGCCCGGCCACGCCTTGCAGGTCGTCGATCTGGATCGAGGAACCCTGCAGAGCCTCCTGCCGCACCGCCCGGGCGACGGCGTGACCCGAGCGCGCCTCCAGGGCGGCGAGCATGGCCAGCGCCTTCTCCCGCGCGGCTCCCGAGGTGAGGATGCCGTCGAGGGTGGGCGCACCGTGGGTCAACGTCCCGGTCTTGTCGAACGCCACCAACTGCGCGGTGGCGATGCGGTCCAATGCCCCGTCGCCGCGGGCGATGATGCCCCGCCGGGCCAGTGCTCCGGCGGCGATGACCCGGGCCAGCGGCGCCGCGACGCCCAGGGCGCACGGGCAGGACACCACCAGCACGGTGAGCGCCCGCTCGAAGGCCACGGCGATCTGCGCTCCCGCAGCGATCCAGCCCGCCCCGGTGGCCACCGCCAGAACCACCACCAGTGGCACGAACAGCCGGGCGATGGCGTCGGCGATCTCCTCCCCCGGCCCCCGCCGGCCGGTCGCAAGGGCTACGTGTTCGGCGATGCGTGCCAGGATCGAGTCGTCGGCGCTGGAGGTGACGACCAGGTCCAGCGCCGTGTCACCTACCGTGCCCCCCCCGGGGACGGGATCGTCCACGCGGACCTGGCGGGGATACGGTTCCCCGTCCACGACCGCCGTGCTCACCTGACCGGCGCCGTATAGGACCCGGCCATCCACCGGGATCCGCTCCCCCGGCGCGACCCGGATATGGTCGCCGATAGCCAGATCGGCGGCGCTCACCCAGTGCGGGTTTCCACCGTCCAGCAGACGCGCCTTGCGCGGCAGCAGCTTGCGGACCGCTTCCCCGGCCTGGCTAGCCCGGCGGAATGCCGCCTGCTCCAGCAACCTCCCCAGCAGCCAGAATGTCACCACGGCGCAGGCCCCGTCGAAGTAGACATCCTCGAGACCGCGCAGGGCGGTCACCGTGCTGTAGATGAAGGCGGATACCGCGCCCAGCGCGATGAGGGAGTCCATGGTCAACGCCCGCTGCCGGGCGGCGTACCACGCCCTCCGCAGTACGGGAGCGCCGGCACCGAAGACCACCGGTGCCGCCAGCCCCGCCAGCACGAACGGCAACCATCCGGCGACCGCCTCGGGCACGGCGGACATCCGGTGGGCGTACAACGCGTAGGACAGGGTCATCACGTTGGCGGTGAGGAAGGCCGCGAGACCGAACCGCAGCAGAGGCCCCCGGTCGCCCTGTGCGCCCCCTCCCTGCGGCCGCCGCACCTCATACCCCAGCGAGGCCACCTTCTCGCCGATGTCGTCGGGGCCGATGACGGCGGGGTCGTAGGTCACCTGCAGCAGGTCCGTGACAAAGGCCACCTGGCTACGACGGACCCCCGGCGTGCGGTCCAGAACCGACTCCACCAGCCAGGCGCAGGAGGGGCACCACATCCCCTCCACCTCCACGTTGAGCTGGCGGGTCTCGCCGGAGGCGGGGGCCTCGGTGGTTCGGTCGCGTGGGGCGGCGGCCGGTTCAACCGTGGGGACCAGCCCTTCCCGCTGGGCGGCCAGGAAGGCCATCGAGCGGGTGGGGTCCCCGTCGAAATCCGACGACTCGAGGATCTCGGCCACCCGGGCGCAACCGCTACAACAGTAAAGATCCGCCGGCCCCGCATCCGCGGGTAACGGCCCGCCGCACAGGGCACAAGCCGGCGCCGGAGACGCAGCCTCCCTCAGTGACAGCATGGCGGGGATCCCGAGTCCATCAACAACATGGCCACACCGCGGTAGGTCACCATCACCCCCATCAGGATGACGGCGGATGCGGCCAGGATCTCCCCGGCCCGGCGGACGCGCCCGCTGAGCAGCCGGCTCACCAGACCGGTGGCCAGCAGGGAGGGCGCCGTGCCCAGCCCGAACACCGCCATGAGCACGCCGCCCCACAGCGGCGAACCTACCGCTACGGCCTGTGCGGTCATGGCGTAAACCAGCCCGCAGGGGAGCAGCCCGGTGAGCAGGCCGGCCACCAACGCGGTCCACGGCCGGGCGGCCGACGGGCCCCGCAAGGTGGCCGACAGCAGCACACTCAGCGGGCCGGGCTTGCCCTGCCGCCGGGGGACGGCGATCCGCCACAGCGCACTCCCGCCGAAGATCACCATCAGCACCCCGGCTCCCACGCCCACGATGGCGAACGGCCGGGTGCCCACGCCGGAGGCGCCGAAGGCCGCGCCAACCAGGCCCGCGACGACCCCCAACCCCAGGTAGGTGGCCGCCTTGCCGACGATCCACAACGCCAGCCTGACCCCGGACTGTCGTGCCCCCCCGCAGGCCACGGCCACCGCCAGCGGCCCACACATGCCGACGCAATGCAGGGAGCCGAGCAGGCCCACCACCAAGGCGGAAGCCAGCAGGGTCGGCATCTCAAGGGGCATGGTGCCCCTCGGCGGCCTGCCCGCCCTCTGCGCTCTCGGTGGGCAACTCCAGCATCACCGGATTGGCGCGTTCGGCGCCGATCCATACGGCGATCATGATGCCGATGAACAACACGGCGATGGCAGCGAACAGGGCTCTCATGGCGTCCCTCCAGTGGGTACGAAGAAGCGGGTCTCCAGCGCCTCGACGATGGCTCCGTCGTCGGCCTGGATAAACACGGTGATGGGGTGGGATCCGGCGGCGGTAGCCCGGCGCGGGGCCGACATGGCCAGCTCGAACTGGGCTCGCTGACGGGAGACGATCCGCAGCGGCGTGACGGACTCGACCGCCAGCCCCTCCAGTCCCGCCGCGGTCACGTCGAGGGTCGTGTCGTGATCGAGCCGGCTGCCCACGGTGAGCGTGTAGGGGTTGGCCAGGCGATCGCCCTGCTCCGTGACCTGCTCGAACCGGGGCGTGATGCGCAGATCCAGATCCGAACGGGTGGACAGCACCACGGCCATCGACGCCGCCACCGCCGCGATCAGCACGACGACCGACAGGCGCTTGGTGTCGGCGATACCCATCCGGATCAGCCAGCCGGGCCAGGCCGAACCCGCCGGATCGAACCGGTATCGGATCAGCGATCCCTGGTACTGCTTGACCCGGATCGACGCGCAGACGCAGTCGCCGCAGCCGATGCAGGCCTGGTCGTATTTCGTGTCACAGGGATCCACACCCATCGGGCAGGACCGCTCACAGGCCCCGCACTCGAAACACTGGTCCCGGCGTTCCTCGTCGAAGATGACCCGCAGCGTACGCGGGTCCTGCACGATGCTCTGCAGGATGCCGTAGGGGCAGATCCCCACGCAGAACCGGTGGCGGATGGCCAGCAGGTTCACCGCCAGCACCGCGGTGACGATCCCCCAGACGATGATCGCTGCCGGGGGCGGGTTCAAAAGTTGGGCCGGCGTCAGGAAGTAGCTCAGGATGGACGCGGAGACGATCCCGCTGACGCCCATCACCAGCAGCGCCGCGATGGCGCGCCGCGCCCCGGTGCGGCGGCGGCGTGGGAGCAGCCAGCGCTGGATAGTGGCTGCCAGTTCGGACAGCGTCGTTTGGGGGCACAACCAGCCGCACCACAGCCGGCCGTGGATCAGCGCACCGGCGAAGACCACCAGCATGCCCAGCAGCATCAGCCCGAAGATGGGGGCGAACTCCTGGGCGCTGAACGGGATCCCCAGCAGGACCAGGCTCTCGGTCTCGAGATCGACCCGGCACAGGCCGATGAAGGGCGCGGCCAGGATCAGCGCCGACACGGCGACCTGGACGCCGCGACGGGCGCGGTGCAGCGCGCCCCCGCGAGGCGGGCGCACGTCCAGGGGGTCAGGGAGCGGCATGGCCCGAGGTCATCTGGTTGTACAGCTCGACCATGGGTGAGCCGTCCCCGCTGACGTACAGCACGAAGTACACGATCCCGAAGATCACGAAGCCCACGTAGGTCAGCTTGAGGAACAACGGGATGGGGCCACCGGGGTTCTCCAGCAGGCCGCTGGGGTACTCCTCCTGGGTGGGGTGTTCATCAGGCGTGGTCATGGTCACTCTCCTCAAACGGTTCGGGTTCGCCGGCGAACAGCACCGCCGTGGACTCGTCCTGGTCCGGCAGCACGTTGCGGCGCCAGGCCCAGATCCCGGCGGCGGCGACGGCCGCCAGGTTCAGGATCATCAGGCCGTACAGGACGACCTCGCTCGCCAGGGCCGTATCACCGCTCATAGTCGTTGTCCGGCCGCCAGTCGCGGGAGCGACCGAGCTTCTGCAGATAGGCCACGAGGGCCTCGAATTCCTCGGGATCCTCGGTGATCCAGGGGTAGGGCGGCATCACCGAACCGGGCACCAGATCCCGCGGGTTGTTGAAGTGGGTCTTGTGCCAGCTGGTGTCGTACTTACCGCCCACCCGTGAGAGGTCTGGACCGATGCGGCGGGTGCCCAGCAGGTGCGGGCTGTCCTCGGTGTACTCGCCGGGCACGGAGATGGGGGCGTCCACCCCGCGCCAGCCGTAGCGTTCGGTGTCCGACTCCAGAGTGCGGATCTGTTGGGTGTGGCAGTACCAGCACCCCTCGCGGACGTAGATGTCGCGCCCCTGCTGTTCCAGCTCGGTGTAGCCCACCGTTTCGGATACCGGCTCGGCCCAGGACTTCTCGACGAGGGTCGGGAAGACGGTGGTCAGCAGCCCGCCGATGAAGAAGAAGACCGTCGCGCCGAGGGCCATCGCCAGGGCATTGAAATCAAATTTGTGCATCATCGCTGCGCTCCTTTCAGGCCGCCGCGCCGGTGGGAGTGGGCTCGCTACCCGCGGCGCCGAGAGGCTCCCCGGTGTACGTGCGCACCATGTTGTAGAAGAACAGGACCACCCCGGCGAAGATGAGCAGGCCGCCCACCACCCGTGCCCACCAGTAGGGCACCTGGTAGACCACCGTATCGATGAACGGGATGCTGGCGTCGTTCCATTGCAGCCCCTGGATGAAGCCGCCGATCCACAGGCTGACGAAGTAGGTCAGCCCTCCCATCAACATCAGCCAGAACGTGGTGTTGGCCAACGGCTTGGAGTGGAGTTTGCGGCCGGTGATCAGCGGCACGGTAAACAGGCACCCAGCGATAGCGAAGAAGGAGAAGCCCCCCAGCACCGCCATGTGGGCGTGGCCCACGACCCAGTCGGTCTTGGAGACGATGGCGCTGACCGTACGCAGGGAGTGCATCGGCCCCTGGAAGCAGGTCAGCACGTAGAACGTCGTCCCGGCCATCAGGAACTTGAGCACCGGCTCGGAACGCACCCGATCCCACCGGCCGCCCACCGTGCCGTAGAAGTTCCACACCACGGTCCACACCGGGATGATCAGCATCACGGAGAACAGGATCGCCACGGTCTGCAGCCACTGGCTGATGGGGCCGTGGATCATGTGGTGGGCGCCGGTCCACACGTAGATGAAGGAGATGGTCCAGAAGCCCACCATCGACAGGCGGTGGCTGTACAGCGGCGCGTTGGCGGCCTTGGGGATGAAGTAGTATGCCAGCGCGACGCCGATGGGGGTGAAGATCAGCCCCACCGCGTTGTGTACAAAAAACCAGTTGAGGTTGGCCTGGGAGATGCCGTCCACCAGGTGCACGGTGAAGTTGCCGGTGATGTAGACGAAGGCCGTCCAGATCACCGCGCCCATGATGTACCACAGGCTCACGTAGATCTTTTTGTGTTTACGGATGGCGATGGTGCCGAACACGTTCACGCCGAACATCACCCAGCACACCACCACGCCGACGTCGAGGATGAAGGGCAGCTCGGCATACTCCAGCCCCTGGGTGATGCCGCCCAAGGTGGTGCCCACCGCCCCCAGCACCACCAGGTCGAACAGCACCACCGTGGCCAGCCCCAGCTTCTCGCTGAACAGCTTGGTGCCGCACAGCTTGGGCACGACGTAGAACACCAGCCCCATGTCGGCGGCCAGCAGCCAGCCAAACAGCACGCCGCTGACGTGCAGCGGCCGCATGCGCCCGAAGGTCAGCCATTCCACGGTGCCCATCAGATCCGGGATGACGAATTTGAGGGCCACCGCCAGGCCCACCAGCGTGGTGATCAAGAAGAAGAACACCGAGCTGATGATGAACCAGCGCGCGGACGGGTAGTCCTGCAGGGCGCCGGGGTTGGGTTCACTCATGTCCGTTTCCTCCTTGGTTCGCAGCCGCACCGGTCTCGGACACGCTGCGGATGTAGTTGATCAGGTCGCCGCGCTGGCTCTCGGGCAGGTAGTCCCACGGCGGCATGCCGGTGCCGACGATCCCGTAGGTGATCGACTCGTAGAGCCGGGCGTCGTCAGCGTTGCCAATGAACGCGGTGTTCGTCAGATCCCGCGGCCGGGGGAGCATGTCCGCCGCGTTGGGGCCGAAGCCGTCGGCCGCCCGCCCGTGGCACCCGTAGCAGCGCAACTCGAAGGCCTCCTTGCCCCGGGCCACGCTCTCGGCGGAGTAGGGGGTCGGGTTCTCGTCGGGGATCTTGCGGGTGGTGGAGCGTTCCGGCCGCTCGCCGCCGATGAAGTCGGCGCGAACCCAGGCGAACAGCGCCTCGATCTCCGCGTCCGTGAGCACGTCATGGTAGGGCGGCATGGCCGTCCCGGGCACTCCGTACGCGATGTTGGCGTAGGCGCGCTCCTCCGGCAGCCAGTTGAAGAACTGATCGTTGGTGAAGACCCGCGGCCGGGGCAGCAGGTTGTCGGCGATCAGGCCATTGCCATCGCCGGCCTCACCGTGGCAGCGGGAGCACAGCAGCTGGTACTGGTCCGCGCTGTCCGCGGGGATCTCGAGCTCCTGGTGCAGCCCCAGGTACAGGGCGATGGCCTCCCGCTCGGTCTCCGACATCCACAGGTTGGGCATGGAGCTGCCCGGGTTGTGCAAGCGGGGGTCGCGGATGTGCTCGGCGATGAATTCCGGGTCCCTCAGCAGGCCCTCGTAGGTCAGCTCGGGGGCCACCTCGCCGTCCGCATGGCCCAGCTTGTGGCAGGACAGGCAGGGCTGGCCGACGAAGGCCAGCTGGCCGGTCTCCGGGGAGACCTCCCACGCGGCCGGCTCGGCCTCGTCCCACTCCCGGGCCTCGGTGACGATCTCCACGGGGCCCATGTACAGGGGGTGGCCCCGCATGCTCTTCATGTAGACCACCAGCGCTTCGATGTCCTCGTCCCCGATCTTGAACCGGGGCATCACCGAGCTGCTGTCGTTGGCCTTGGGATCGCGGACGGACTCCTCGAGGTAGTCCACCTTGAAGTGGTGGCCCGCCTCCGAGAGATCCGGGGCCAGCTTGCCCCGGGAGACGCCATCGACGAAGTGGCAGCCCCCACAGCCGTAGCTGTCGAACAGCTGACGGCCACGGCTCAGGTGCGGGGTCTCGTCCCGGAAGGAGTCGGCGTGGCAGCGGGCACAGCTGGCCTCGACGTAGGGGCCGGTGAGCAGAGGCGAGTCCCAGAAATGGTCCTCACCGTGAGCGAACTCCTTGGTCAGCGCCCGCCCGTCCCCCTCGTGGCAGATCGTGCAGCCGAACTCGTTGAAGGCGTGCTGGGGCATCTCCGGGTGGGTCCGCAGCGGGTTCTCACCGTCGACGAAGGCCGGATCATCGATGGCCATGTGGCAGGTTCGGCAGCGATCGACCCGGTGTTCGTCGCCGAAGTTCATCAGGACGTCCTGCTTGATCTCCAGCTTGGCGCTGGCCAGCGAGTCGCGCACGGTATCGGAGGTGGCCCGCTCCGTGGCCAGCTCGTAGTACTCGCGTTGGTAGATCTTCCACTCCTCTTGGGTGGATTTGGCGACGACAGCGGCCACCATCGCCAGCACCAGCAGCGATCCGATCAATAGAGCTACACGGATGTTCATAGTTGTCCCCTAGAAGGGCATCACGAGGGCCCAGTTCTCCCCGCGGAAGAATGTGCCGATGACGGTGAGGACGGCCAGCGTCCCCAGGATGGTCAGGAAGGTCCAGTTGGCCGCGGTACGGGACGGGTGGAACCACACCCCTTCACCGCCGGGTTTGCGCTCCAGGTAGGGCGCGATCATGGCCAGCGCCACCAGCAGCCCGGGGATGCCCACGCCGCCCCAGAAGGCGGAGTAGCTCACCAGCTCCTGGAGCCCCAGGAAGTACCACGGCGCCTTGGCCGGGTTGGGGGGATGCAGGGCGTTGGCCGGCTCCTCCAGTGGCGCGTTGAACAGCAGCGCCAGGGTGCACAACGCCAGCAACGTGACGATGAACAGCAGCAGCTCGCGGCTGATGGCGGCGGGCCAGGTCTGCACCTGCTCCTCGGTGGTGATCTTGGTGGCTTCCGATTTCACTGGGACGACGGCCATCAGGCCGTAGGTCTTGCCGACGGGGAAGCGGTCGTGCTTCGGTTTTTCTTCGGGGGAGACCATGATTTCTCCTAGGAGTCCTGGGGGCGGGCCAGGCCGCCGTCCTTGCGAATGCGCCAGAAGTGAAGGCCCACCAGGGCGGTCAGGGCGACGGGCAGCACCACCACGTGCAGGACGTAGAAGCGCAGCAGCGCCTCGCCACCGACCGTGTCGTCACCCAGCAGGAAGAAGCGCACCTCGTCGCCCATGATGGGTGCGTATTTGGCGATGGAGGTGCCCACCACGATGGCCCAGTAGGCCAGCTGGTCCCACGGCAGCAGGTAGCCGGTGAACGACGAGAACAGGGTCAGTAGCAGCAGCACCACGCCCACGTTCCAGTTGAACTCGCGCGGTGCCTTGTGGGCGCCGGTGAGGAACACCCGCACCATGTGCAGGATCACCAGCGCCACCATGGCGTGGGCCGACCAGCGGTGCAGGTTCCGCAGGAAGGTGCCGAAGAACACGGTGCCCCGCAGATCCAGCATGCGGTCGTAGGCGGCCTCCGGCGTGGGTACGTAATAAAACATGAGCAGGATGCCGGTGACGCACAGGATCAGGAACGTATAGAAGGTCATCAGCCCCAGGCCGAAGGTGGCCTTGAGCTTGAGTGAACGCTCCATGACCTTGGACGAGTGGATGTGGAAGAAGAAGTTGTTGGCCACCGACTGGGAGCGCTCCAGCTCGGTGCGAGGCAGGGGCGGGCTGCGGAAGACCGAGTGATACATGCGACGGGGCAGCGAGCGCATGGATGCCACCAGACCCGCCTGGCCCGCATCGGGATCCACCGGGCGGGGAACATTCGTCACGGTCATGTCGTCACCTCGAGGGTGGTGCCGGCGTCCACGACCTGCCGTTTGTCCACCTCCAGCTCACCGTTGGGGGCCACCGCCACGCGGAACCAGGGCAACGGCTTGGGGGCCGGGCCGCCGGTGACGTTGCCCAGGCTGTCGAAGCGGCTGCCGTGGCAGGGGCAGTCGAAGCCGGTGTCGGTGGGGGCCACGATGCAGCCCAGGTGGGTGCACTCGGTGGAGATGGCGGCGAATTTGTTGCCCGTCCGACGCACGACCAGGCGGGAATCGGGGAACTCCAGCACGGTGCCCGAAGCGTAGGAATCGGGGCGGCCCACCAGCAGCTTGGCCGGGGGGCCATAGGTCACCCGCGGCCGCATGAACAGCACACTGAGTAACCCGGTCGTGCCGGCAGCGGCAGCCAGGGCGGCGGCCGAGGCCAGCGCGAGGAATCCGCGGCGGGTCTTGCCCTGGTCCGCGTCCCGGGTGAGTTCAACGGATTTCGTCATCGTTCTCCCTCAACAGCTGGTACTTGGTGTCCTCGAGGTCATCGAATTGCCCCGAGCGCGCGGCGAGCACGAAGATCAGCGCGCCGGCCGTCCCCATGCACAGCGCGCCGCCCAGGAGCAGGAGTGTCATGGCGGTCATGACGCCTCCTCGCTGGGGTCGCAGGCGGCCGGATCGGTCTGCCCTTCCACCGGCTGCCACGGCACATAGCCGCACACGCGCTCCATGGTGATGGCGTCGGTGGGGCAGCGGATGGCGCACATGGCGCAGCGGATGCACCGCTCCTCGTCCTTGATGATGGCGCCGGCGCCGGGCATGGACGGGTCCCCTTGGCCGATCTCCTCCGCCGAGACCAGCCGTAGGCAGTAGGTGGGGCAGACGTCCGCGCAGCCGCCGCAGAGGATGCACTTGCTGCCGTCGAAGACGGTCTCCACCTCACAGCGCAGGCAGCGGGCCCCCTGGCGGCGGGCCTCCTCGTCGCGGAAATCCAGCTCCACGGCGCCGTCGGTCTGCGTCACGCGCTCGGCGGGATCGGTGCACGGGGGATGGCGACGGTCCAGGTGCAGGTAGTCCTCGCGGATGTTCTCCCGCTGGAGTTCCATGGCGAAGCCACGTTCTTCGGCCTTGGCGTAGTCCGCCGCGGCCTGTTCTTCACCGGCCAGCAGCGTGTGGATCGAACGGGCCGCCGTCTGTGCCTGGGCGATGGCGTCGATGAACAGGCCAGGCCCGTTGGCCCCGTCGCCACCCGCGAACAGCCAGGGGAGGGAGGTCCCGCCCGTGTCAGGATCCGTCACAACCGTGCCACCAGGGCCCAGCTCCAGGTCCGGTGTGGCAAAGGCGAACCCCGTGTCCCCAGCCTGTCCGATGGCCATCACAACGGTGTCCGCGGGGATAACGGTCTCGCTCCCCGCGACGAACTCGGGCGCGAAGCGGCCTTGCTCGTCGAAGACCCGGGAAACCTGACGCACCTCCAGCCCGGTGATCTTGCCGTCCTCTCCGACGAACCGCGCCGGGCCGAGGCGGCAACGGCGGTCGATCTTCTCCTCCTCGCCTTCGAGGATCTCCTGAGCGCTGGCGGGCATCTCCTCGAGGGCTTCCAGGCAGGCCAGCGTTACCGACGTGGTGCCAGGATTACGCAGGGAGGAGCGGGCGCAGTCGTAGGCCACGTCGCCGCCGCCGATGACTACTACCCGGCCCAGGGGCGGGATGGCCTTGCCGGTGTTGTAGCGCTCGAGCAGGTCCAGGCCCGGTAGGATGCCGTCCAGATCGTGGCCCGGCAGGTCCAGCATGCGCGACTGTTGCAGGCCGTGGCCGACGAACACCGCCGCGAAACCCTGTTCCCGCAGCTCGGTCAGGGTCAGGTCCGAGCCGATGCGGACGCCGCAGCGCAGCTCGACGCCCAGCCCCAAGATGGCCTGGATCTCCTGGGAGACCAGCTCGTTGGAGAGGCGGAAGACGGGTACGCCGACCCGCAGCATGCCGCCGGGGGCCTCGCTGGCCTCGAACACGGTGACGCGGTAGCCCAGCCGGGCCAGGTCGTGGGCGCAGGTGAGGCCGGCCACTCCGCCACCCACCACCGCCACCCGCTCCTCCCGGGGTTCGGGATCGATGGACCCGGGCGCCGTGGAGAGGCGCAGCGTCTCCCGCAGGTCATCGATGACCTCCACGCCGTGCCGCTCGGTGCAGTACCGCTTGAGCGCGCGGATCGACACCGGCTCATCGATGTTGCCGCGGCGGCAGGCCGCTTCGCAGGGCGCCCCACAGACACGGCCACAGATGGAGGCAAAGGGATTGGGGGCCCGGGCGATGCGGTAGCCCAGCTGGGCGTCGCCGTGGGCCACCGCCTGGACGTAGCCACGGGCGTCCGTGTGCACGGGGCACCCCTCGCGGCAGGCGATGAGCCGCTCGAAGTAGCGAGCGTCGGGGATCTCGATGTTCCAGTCGCGCAACGCCTGCCCTCCCGTTCAGCTCTTCCACAGGCCGTGCAGGTTGCACATGGCGCGGGCGGTGACGTCGTCCGCGTCCACCCGGAAGAAAGCCTCGGGCCGGTCATCGGGGTCGAGATGCTGCCGGTAGACCTGGCCGCCGGCGAGCAGCTCGATCCACTGGATGTAGTGCCCCTCCACCATCGGGTGCTCGGCCGAACCGACGGAGACCTTGTAGCCGCCGTCCACCTTCTCGATGACCGGGACGTGCTTCTCCTGGGCCGCGTCGGTGGTGTTCTCGGCCACGTGCACCATGTCCTCGCCGCAGCAGACCAGGGTGCCTCCGCCGCCCTCGACCACCTCGACGCTCAATCCACAGTGTTCACAGCGATAGACCTGGTTTTTTTCTGCCATCGTCTTCCTCCGTCTCTCACGAACCCTGGTGTCTCAGGGTTTGAACAATTGGTTTTGTCCTGGATGTTGAGCAAGGGCCGTGCCAATCGAGTTGCTCGGGGCCGATATTTTGTTCAAAGTTACGTAATATCTAGTAAATCTTGGTTCTTGACGGCGCAGTCCGGTACATCGTCCCTGTCTCAGGGAGGGGGTGGTGAGACATGCCAAGCTGTCTCGTCAGGAGGGGGGGAAGGGGGGCTAATCCTGCCCCGAACAACGGCAGGTGGAACAGGCGCTGTCCCCGCGGCTGTGGCAAGGCTCCTTGAGGGGTTTGCGGCTGCCCAGCAAGGTCCCCGCCGACAAAAGCAGGACTCCAGCGGTGAATACGCCACAGGCGATGATGAAGGTCGTCATGGTCCATCTCCTTGCTCGGTGACGATCTGGTCGAAGCGCGCGGTGGGCGTGCTGAGGAGGCCATCCTCGGCCCGGCGGACGAACAGCGCCGCCAGGCACCGCTCCTCGGCCAGCGCCAGGCCCTCTTCGGGGCCCAGCACCAGCAACGCCGTGGCCCAGGCGTCGGCATCGGCGCAGCGCTCGTGGAGCACGGTCACCGAGGCCAGCTCGTGTTCCACGGGGCGGCCCGTGCGGGGATCCAGCGTGTGGGAATATCGCTGGCCGTCCAGCTCGTGGAAGTTGCGGTAGTCGCCGCTGGTGGCCAGGGCCAGGCCGCTCAGCTCCACCACCTGGTGGATGGCCCGCTGGGTGGGATCCGGCTTCTCGATGGCGATGCGCCACGGGCCGCCGTCCAGGGCCGTGCCGCGGGCCCGCATCTCGCCTCCCACCTCCACCAGCGTGCGGTCATGGCCCCGGCCTGCGAGGGCCTCGGACAGCCGATCCACGGCAAATCCCTTGGCGATGCCCCCCAGGTCCAGCTCCAGCCCCGCCACCCCCTTGATAGCGGTTCCCGGCGGCCGATCCAGGGCCAGGTGCTGCGCGCCGCAGCGGGCCCGAGTGGCGCCCAGGGCCGCTTCGTCCGGCAGCACCGACAGCTGCCGTACGCCGTGGAAGCCCCACAGCGCCACCAGCGGCCCCACGGTGATATCGAAGGCGCCGCCGGACTGCCCGTGGAGCTGCTGGCTGAGGGTGAGAATCCGGCGCAACTCGTCGTCGATGGGGAACGGTTCGCCTACGGCCGCCCCGGCGTTGAAGCGGGAGAGCTGAGAGTCGGGGGCCCAGTGGGACATCAGGGCATCCACCGCGTCCAGCTCCCGCTGGACCGTGCGTGCCAGCCGTTCGACGTCTGCCCCTGGCTCCACCACCTTGACCGCGTAGGTCGTGCCCATCGTCTCGCCGTGGATCTCCACCTGGTCCTCGCCCTCGGCGACGGCCCGCAGCCAGGCGATGGAGCCCAGGATCAGCACCAGCAGCAGGCCGGACAACAGGGCCCGGTAGGGGGACGGTGTGCGGGGGCGGGCCGCGCTCATCCGAAGTCGTCGAACAGGATGTTTTCCCGTTCGACCCCCTGGTCCAGCAGCATCTTGATGACCGCGTCGATCATCGGCGGCGGCCCGCACAGGTAATACTCGATCTCCTCGGGGGCCGGATGGTCCTTGAGGTAGGCCTGGTACAGGGCCGTGTGGACCCAGCCGGTGTACCCGTCCCAGTTGTCTTCCTCCTTGGGGTGGGACAGCACCAGGTTGTATTCGAAGTTGTCGTGGCTGGCGGCGATCTCCTCGAACTCACGGTTGTAGAACGACTCGCGTGCGGACCGGGCGCCGTACCAGTAGGACACCTTGCGCTTGGTCTCGAGCCGCTTGAACTGGTCGAAGATGTGGCTGCGCAGCGGGGCCATCCCGGCGCCGCCGCCGATGAAACACATCTCGTTGCCGGTGTCCCGCGCGAAGAACTCGCCGAACGGCCCGGAGATCACCGCCTCGTCGCCGGGCTTGAGGTTGAACACGTACGACGACATCAGCCCCGGCGGCACCCCCACCGATCCCGGCGGCGGCGTGGCGATGCGCACGTTGAGCATGATGATGCCCTTCTCGCCGGGGTAGTTGGCCATCGAGTACGCGCGCATGACCGGCTCCTTGTTCACCGACCGCAGATCGAACAACCCTTCCCGCTCCCAGTCGGCGCGGAACTCCTCGGGGATGTCGAATTCGCTGAACTTGATGTCGTGGGCGGCGCACTCGATCTGGCCGTAACCGCCGGCCCGGAACGGCACCTCCTGCCCTTCGGGCAGCTCCAGCACCAGCTCCTTGATGAAGGTGGCCACGTTGCGGTTCGAGCGGACCTTGCAGCGCCACTTCTTGACGTTGAAGATCTCGGGGTTGAGGCCCAAGGAGATGTCTTGCTTGACCTTGACCTGGCACGCCAGGCGGGTGCCCTCGCGGGCCTCCCGGGGGGTGATGTGGGAGGCCTCGGTGGGGAGCAGCGCCCCGCCGCCGTCGTGCACCTTGACCTTGCACACACCACAGGTGCCCTTGCCACCGCAGGCGGACGACAGGAAGACCTTCTCGGCGGCCAGGGTGCCCAGCAGGGTCGAGCCCCGCTCCACCTCCCGGGCCAGCTCCGGGTCTTCGTTGATGGCCATCGTGACCTTGCCGCTGGGCACCAGCAGCTTCTTGGCCACCATCAACACGGCCACCTGGGACAGGATGATGAAGGCGAACATGCCCACACCCAGCGAGATGACGACTAGCCCTGAAGCGATCACAGCTGGATCCCCGCGAAGGCCATGAAGGCGATGGCCATCAAGCCCGTGATGATGAAGGTGATGCCCAGCCCCCGCAGGCCGGCCGGGATGTCGCTATAGGCGAGCTTCTCGCGGATGGCCGCCAGGCCGGCGATGGCCATCAACCAGCCGATCCCCGAACCAAAGCCGTACACGGCGCTCTCCCCCAGGGCGTAGTTACGTTCCACCATGAACAGCGAGGCTCCCAAGATGGCGCAGTTGACCGCGATCAGCGGCAGGAACACCCCCAGGGCTGCGTAGAGCTTGGGGGCGTAACGGTCCAGGGTCATCTCCACGATCTGGACCATCGCCGCGATGGAGCCGATGTAGGTCAGGAATCCCAGGAACGACAGGTCCACTTCGGCCAGCGAGGGGTCGATCCAGCCCAGGGCGCCGCGCTGTAGCAAATAAGTGTAGATGAGGTTGTTCAGCGGCACGGTGATGGTCAACACGAAGGTGACCGCAATCCCCAGCCCCACGGCCGTATCCACTTTCTTGGATACAGCCAGGAACGAGCACATCCCCAGGAAGAAGGCCAGCGCCATGTTCTCGACGAACACGGCCTTGAGGAACAGGTTGAGGTACTGCTCTAGCATCTCAGGACTCCTCTACCTGGTCGGGTTTGATGGTGCGTAGGACCCAGATGGCCAGCCCGATGACGAAGAAGGCCCCCGGGGCCAGGACCATCAGGCCGTTGGGGTGGTACCAGCCCCCCTCGCTAGCCACCGGTAGCACCTGGTAACCGAACAGCTTGCCCGCCCCCAGCAGCTCGCGGAACAACGCCACGACCAGCAGCACCGCCGAGTAGCCCAGGCCGTTGCCGATGCCGTCCAGCAGCGAGGGTAGGGGCTTGTTTTGCATGGCGAAGGCCTCGGCCCGGCCCATCACGATGCAGTTGGTGATGATCAGCCCCACGAACACCGACAGCTGCTTGCTGACGCCGAAGGCGAAGGCCTTGAGCAGCTGGTCGGTGATGATCACCAAGCTGGCGATGATCACCAGCTGCACGATGATGCGGATGCTCGGCGGGATGGCGTTGCGCAGCAGCGACACCGACACGTTGGAGCCGGCGGTCACCGCCGTGAGCGCCAGCGCCATCACCGCCGCGGGCCACAGCTGGGTGGTCACCGCCAGGGCCGAGCAGATGCCCAGCACCTGCAGGGCGACGGGGTTGTTGTCCACCAGCGGATCGAGGAACACCTGACGAGGGGTAGCGGCCATCTCAGCGCCCCCCTTCGCGTTGCCGGTCCAGGTAGGGGCCGTAGCCCTCGTCACCCAGCCAGAATTGCACCAGATGGGTGACCCCGTTGCAGGTCAGCGTGGCTCCGGAGAGACCGTCCACCCGGTGGGGGTCGCTGGCGGCGTCCCCGGCCTTGCCCTTGATCACCCGGATGGTGGGCTGGCCGGCGGCGTCGAAGGCCTTGCGCCCCTTCCAGCCGTCTTTCCAGCGGGGGTTGTCCACCTCACCGCCCAGGCCAGGGGTCTCCCCGTGCTCGTAGAAGGTGATGCCCTCGATGGTGTTGAGGTCCGGGGCCAGGGCCACGAAGCCGTAGAGTGTGGACCACAGCCCCTTGCCCTCCACGGGCAGCACGAACAGGGCGATCTGCTCGCCCTGGAGCACCTCGTAGACCAGCCGCTGGTCTGGACCGAGGCGGGCCTGGGGATCGGCCCCCTCGATGGGGGCGCCGGTGGCGGCGTCGATGATCCGGGGGCGTACTGCAGCGAACCGCTGCTCGATGTCCGCGGAAGTGAGTTTTTCCGATGGATCACTGAGGCCGGAGACATCCAGTACGTTCCGCTGGACGTCGAGCTTGCGGTTGATCTCCTGGCGCTCACGCAGCACCACCGCCGACGAGGACACCAGGATCGAGCACACGATACAGACGGCGGCCGCGAAGCCCACCGTGTACCCGGTCGAGCGTTCACGCGCCATGGCGGGCCCTCCTTCGCCGGATGTGCAGTTGCACGACGTAGTGATCGATGAGGGGGGAGAAGACGTTCATCAGCAGGATCCCCACCAGCAAGCCGTCGGGGTAGGCGGGGTTGAGCACCCGCACGATGACCACCAGCACGCCGATGAGGAAGCCG
The DNA here is from genome assembly GCA_964504165.1 of uncultured Rickettsiales bacterium. Taxonomy (GTDB): domain Bacteria; phylum Myxococcota_A; class UBA796; order UBA9615; family CAYRNR01; genus CAZDDH01. The sequence goes on from CAZDDH010000073.1 coordinate 22,867, forward strand.
TAGATCAGCTGGCCGCTCCGGGAGTAAGGGGCGGTCACCGGGTCGGTGGCCATGAAGAAGGTGGCCAGGGCCCAGCCCCCCAGCACCATGTGCCACCAAAACGGCATGGCGAACAGGGGGTTGGTGTCCGAGCCCACCGCGTTGAGCAGCAGGGCCATGCCGATGGTCCCGGCGGTCACCGCCGCGACGATGCGCCACGAGGCGACCCCCGTGAGCAGCAGCAGCGTGCCCCCCGCCGCTAGCGCCAGCGCCGACGTCTCACCCATCGATCCGGGGATGAAGCCCAAGAAGGCGTCCATCCAGCCCATCTGCTCCAGGGGAGCCATGCCCGTCTCGGCGGCCTGGGCCATGGGGGTGGCGCCGGTGACTCCGTCCACGGCGATCCATACCTTCTCGCCGGATATCTGGGCCGGGTAGGCAAAGAAGAGGAACGCACGAGCCGTCAGCGCCGGGTTGAACACGTTCATGCCCACCCCGCCGAACACCTCCTTGCCGATGACCACGCCAAAGGAGATACCCAGGGCCACCTGCCACAGTGGGATCGTGGGCGGCAGCAACAGGGGGAACAGCATGCCCGAGACCAAGAAGCCCTCGTTGACCTCGTGGCCGCGGATGCCCGCAAAGAGGCCCTCCCAGGCGCCCCCTACGGCGAAGGTCACGGCCAGCACGGGCAGGTAATACACCGCTCCGTGGACGAGGTTGTCGTACAGGCTGTCCGGCGAATACCCGCCGGCCCCCAGCAGCTCCACGAAGAACAGGCGCCATCCCTCCTGGGTGGCCCCGGCGGCGATGGCCAGGTTGGCCTGCAATCCGGTGTTGTACAGCGCCATGGCCACCGCGGGCAGCAGGGCGACGACCACCGTCACCATCACCCGCTTGAGGTCCACGCTGTCCCTCACGTGGGGGGCACCGGTGGTGACCTTGCCGGGGGTGTACAGGGCGTCGTAGGTCGCCTCGGCCAGTGCGTGGAGCGGGCTGAGCCAGCGGTTACCGCTCAGCATCCGGTCCTGGGCGTCCAGCATCTTGCGGAGGAGAGACATCAGCCCTCCCTCTCGATGGTGGTCAACATGTCGCGTAGGACAGGCCCGAATTCGATCTTGGAGGGGCACACGAAGCTGGCCAGCGCCAGGTCCTCCTCGTCCAGCTCGAGGCAGCCCAGCTGCTGGGCCTTCTCCACATCACCGGCCAGCAGGGCCCGCAACAGGAAGGTGGGCATCATCTCGAAAGGCATCACTTTTTCGTAGGCGCCGATGGGGACCATGCCCCGCTTGCCTCCCTGGGCGGTGGTCATCGGGAAGCGGCGGCTCGGCGCCAGCTTGGACAGGAACAATCGCTGTAACGAAAACTGGGACAGGCCCGGCTTGAGCCAGCCCAGGAAACGGCGTTCCCGGTCCTGTGCGAGGGCGGCGATCTGGCGATCGTAGCGGCCCAGGTACGCGGTGGCCTCCCCGCCGGGCTCGCGGCCGGTGAGCACCGAACCGGCCAGCAAGCGATGGGTTCCTTCGATCAGCTCGCCGGCCACCAGCGGCCCAAGGGCGGCTCCGGCCCGGGTGCGAAGCAGGCGCGGGCGCGACACCGCCGGCCCGGCCAGTGCCACGACCCGGGTCACATCTAGGGTGCCGGTCTGCAGGAAGTGGCCGATGGCGGCGACATCCTGGTAGCCCACGTGCCACACCACCTTGTCCCGGTCGGCGGGATCCAGCAGGTGGATGTGCAGGCCGGCGGTCCCGGCGGGGTGTGGCCCGTTGAAGGTGTGGGGCTCCACGCCCTCCACCTCGCCGGCCATCAACGGGGAACCCGTGGTCCCGCACAGGTAGACCGGCTTGCCGTCCGCCAGGGCGACCAGGGCCCGCAATCCGTCCTCGAAGCTGTCCTCACGGCCGGCGAGCACCACATCGGGGCGCGGCGCGAGCGGTTCGGTGTCGGTGGCGGTGACGAAGATGGAGCGCGGCTGGCTGTCCACCGCGGGGATCTTGGAGAATGGCCGGGTGCGGATGGCTGTCCACAAACCCCCTTCCTGCAATGCGTCGCGGATGCCCTGGGTAGTCCACAGTGCCGGATCTGGGCCCGGGTAGGTCTGGTAGGTCGTCTCGTCCGCAGGTCCGTCCTCCTCCTGCAGATCGATGGTCACCGACAGCAGGGCGCGCCGGGCCCCTCGGTGGACCTGGACGCGGCCTGCACCCGGGGCGGTGAACCGAACGCCGGGGTTCGTGCGGTCCTCGAACAGGGCCTGGCCGCGGCGTACCCGATCCCCGTCCGCGACGTGCATCCGGGGCCGCATTCCCACGTAGTCCGAGGCCACGACCGCGACCTGGAGGACTGTGGGGCCTTCCTCGATCTCCTGGACCGGTGCACCGGTGATGGGGATGTCCAGGCCCCGGCGGATGTGATGGTTGCTGGTACCCGTACGACTCATGAGCCGTTCCCCCGTCAGTGCTGGCCGACCGCGTGACCAAAGTACGATTCCTCGAACGCTACGAGTAGCTCGCGCAGCCGAGCGGTGTGCGCGGCGTCGGTGGTCTGCTTGGCCTTCATGGCGACGACCATCATCTCGTGGAGCAGGGTCAGCTGTTCCACGTAGGCGTCTTGATGTGTCTCATCGCCTTTGTGTTCCGGCTTGAGACGCTGATTCATGAAGTAGTAGGTGACGATGCCGATCAACTCGTCCGCGTGGTGCTCTTTGTTGGCTACCCAGCGGGTGATCTGATTCAGGTCCGGCTCCTCGGCGGTGGACAGTTCCCGGATCCGCGCCATCGACTTCTCTACCGTGGTGATGTGCTCTGACATGGCCACGGCGCGGGCCTCGTCGTCGTAGATGCCGCAGGGGATCTGGCAATGGGCGCCGGCGGTCCCCGCGATGAACAGCGCCGTCAGGCCGGCGAGGAGAGTGGCGAACCGTTGGGTTTTCATCGTTCCTCCTGGTGAGACACTTTTTTTGTCACCCGCTAGTTGTGCAATCGGCGTGCCGGAATCGGCGAGCAGGGCAAACATTTTTTTTGGAAGGAGAGGGGTTGACGCGGAGGCTTAAGTAGTTAGGACTATTTGTGTGGCGTCCAGCTAATTATGGCCGGGCGCAGAGTAAATACAAGTCCCGGGCCGCGGCCTTCGTCTCACTCCGACGAGCCTCCCATTCCCACCGCGGTCCGGGACACATTTCTTTGGTGGATCCACACTACGATTGGGAGGGGGGATAGAAGAAAAAAACGCAGAGGGCGCGGAGGGGGACGCAGAGGACGCAGAGTAGGAATTGTGTGGTTGAGCGGAGCAAGTGTGGCCCTTCGCGGACTTTGCTGCTCTTTTTTTGGGGGGGGAGAAACGGTTCGGGTGATGGCCTGTTGGCTGCCTGCGCGGCAGGTTAGCTGGGTCTTTCTTCTCTGCGGCCTCTGCGCGCGCTGGACGCGCGTCTCTACGGCCTCAAGGCTGCCAGGACGGCGGCCCTTTCTTTCTTCTCTTCAGCTGTGAGGACTCAACCCCCTTCGAGGCTGAACTCCATGAAGTCGAACCAGAAGCCGGTGCCGGTCAGGGCGTCGATCTGGGCCTGGACGATGTCGTAGTGGCCGTCCTCGATTTCCAGGAACTGCTGGAACAGCTGGCGCCCTTGCAGGTCCAACTCGGCGACCATCTTCTTGTAGAATTGTCCCGTCTTTTCTTCCAGGTCCCGGGCCTGCTCCAGGAACTGGATCTCCGTGCTCCAATCCTTGCCCTCGATGGCCTTCTCCAGATCCGCCTTGCCGCTGGACAGGATCTCCTTGGACGGCAACAGCGTCGTGAGCTCGGTGGCCTGGAACGCGCCGTTGGCGCCCCACTCCTCGAGGCGGGAGGTGAGGTAGTCCAGGTGGCCCTGCTCCTCGTCCCCCATCAGGGTGAAGAGCTTGCGGCCGACCTCTTCGGTCGCCTGCGCGGCGGCCTCACGGTACAGGTCACGGACACGCTCCTCGTATTCCAGGGAAGTACGGAGGGCCTTCTCGAGGGTCATCTTTTCGTCGCTCATGATTCGGTCCTTTCGGTGCGTTTTTTGTTTCTGGGTTGTGTGTGGTTGTGTCTCGGTACGTCTCAAGCGCCGTCGAGGACTCCGCGCTCCTGCTCCATGAACCAGGCATTCGGATCCGTGAGATAGAGCTTCATGTCCACCAGCGCCGTGAAGTGCCCCCGCTCCTCGGCCACCATCGCCTGCAAGAAGCGCCGCTCCATGGGGTCGGAGGTCTGTTCCAGGTGATTCTGGTAGAAGGAAACGGCGTTTTGTTCGAACTCGATACCCACCTCGACAGCCTTCAGATCCTCTGCGTCCGCAGCGCCCCGCTTGCCGGCCTTGGCAGCGAGGGCTCGGAAGAACAGCGTCAGTTCCTCTTCCTCCGGCGCTTCGAAGGAGTTGGGATCGATGGCGTCACCGGCGTCCAGGCGGGCGACGATCCGTTCGATCTCGCTCACGTGCACCAGCTCGTCGCGATACAGGCGATCAAAAACCTCGCGTGCCAGCTCGTCGGCGCAACGGTCGAGCTGCTCGGCGTAGAAGGCCCGCCCCTTGAACTCCATCTCCAGCGCCGTGGAAACGATCTGCGTGAATCGGCTGTGATCCGTCATTGGCCTACTCCTCGAGTTTCTTGATTTCATCGCTCAGCAGGGCGATGTGGGATAGCTCTTCGGTGATGATCTCGTCCAGCCGGTCTAGGCCCCAGCTGGCGGGCATGGAGGACTTGAGGCCGATGAAGAATGCGATGGCGTCCTTCTCCCGCCCGATGGCCTGTAAGAGGATCTCCCTGGCGGTCGGGTGCGCGGCCAGGGACTCGGCCGGATCGGTGTTGAGGTCGAAGACATGGCCGGCGGCGACGGCGTTGAGATAGCCGGCGGCCTGACCATCTAGATCCCAGTCCCCGCCCGCCCCGTTGTCGAGGGTCCCTTGCATCGTGGCAAACAGGCTCTCGTGATCGTCTTCCATGGAGGCGAGCATGAGCAGGGTGCTGCGGACGCCCTCGTCGGTGGCCACCTCGGCGGCCCGCCGGTAGAAGATGGCGCCGTTGCGCTCGATTTGCTCGGCCATCTGCAGGATCTCGTCGATATTGAAGGTGGTATGCATCGGTCGTGTTCCTCTCGTTCCCCGGGACCGGATTTGGAATTGAGTCCGGATCAGTTGGCGTTGGATGGACAGCGTCGCAAGGACCGTACCAATCGGGGCAAAAGCGCTTGTCTTTTCTTGAAACATTAGCAATTACAGCCAATTACAGATCATTCGCTTGTCGTGTGGCCGTGGGGGACTGAGGCACCGTTCTGTCTCTCGAGACAGGCGGAAAGTGTCTCATTTGGCCTCCGACACGGCGGTGTCCCACTTGGCAGCGTTGGAGAAGGGCTGGCATGATTCGTGCTTGTTCAGAGGGTGTTCATAGTGGTCAACAAGGAGTGCAGATGACTACCCATCGGATCGGAATCAAGCTGGCCGGGCAGGCGGGCCAGGGCGTGGAATCCAACGGCGAGCTGCTGGCCCGCGCCATCGCACGCGGCGGCCTCCACCTGTTCGCCAAGAAGGAGTACGAGTCGCGTATCCGCGGCGGGCTCAACCACTACCAGCTCCACGCGGGCGACGCGCCCGTTTCCTCACACCAGGACAAGGTCCATTTGCTCATCGCCCAGACTCCCGAAGCGGTGCCACGCTACTGCGCGGACGTGCTGCCGGGCGGGGGAGTGCTGTACGACGACACCCTCAAGGTGGACACGGAGATCATGGCCGAGGCCGGGGTGAAGGCTCTGCCGGCGCCGCTGACGCAGATCGCCGTGGAACATGGGGGACACAAGGTGATGGCCGGTACGGCCTCCGGCTCCATCGCGGCGGCTCTGTTCGATTGGCCGCTGGAGCTGGTGCTCGATACCGTGGAACGGCAGTTCGGGCACAAAGGCGGCAAGATCATCGCCAGCAACCGGGCGGTGGCCTCGGCGGCGTACGACGTGGGCCGGCGCCTCTATCCGGAGGGGCTGGGCGTCTCGTTGCATCCGGTTGCCGACGCGCCCCAGCGCATGTTGCTGGATGGCAACCAGGCGCTGGCTTTTGGTGCCCTGGCCGCCGGCTGCGATTTCCTGGCCGCCTACCCGATGACGCCGGGTACCTCGATCTTCGAGTGGCTGGCCGCCCACGGCGATGAGCACGGCGTGGTGGTCAAGCATACCGAGGACGAGATCGCCGCGATCAACATGATCGTCGGCGCCTCCCACATGGGCGCGCGTTCCATGACATCCACCTCGGGGGGCGGCTTCGCCCTGATGGTGGAGGGGATCAGCTTTGCCGGCATGTTGGAGGCTCCGATCGTGGTGGTGTTGGCCCAGCGCCCCGGGCCCGCCACCGGGCTGGCAACACGGACCGAGCAAGCCGATCTGCCGCTGGCCATGGGCGCTGGCCATGGGGATTTCCCCCGCCTGATCCTGGCGCCGGGAACCCACCAACAGTGCTTTACGGCCGGGTGGCGGGCCTTCAACCTCGCCGAGCGTTATCAGACACCGGTGATCGTGATGACCGATCACTTCCTGGCCACGTCCGCCCGCACGGTGGAGCTGGACGCCCTCGACCTCGGCGCGGTCGCGCGGGACCGGGGGGCCTTGTTGAGTGCATCGGATCTAGATGCGCTGGAGGCCCCCTTCGAGCGGTATCCCATCACCGAGTCCGGGGTCTCGCCGCGGGCGGTCCCCGGGCATCCGAACGCCGTGTTCACCGCCACGGGCAACGAACACACCAGCACCGGCGTGCTCACCGAGTCGATGGACGTGCGCACTCAACAGCACGCCAAGCGGCTGCGCAAGCTGGAGACGGCCCGGGAGGAGATGGAGGGTCCGCGCTGGTATGGCCCGTCCGGCGCCGGCACGACCCTGCTGTGCTGGGGATCGTCCTGGGGCCCGGTGAGCGAGGCCGTCGATCAGCTCAACGGCGCGGGGCAGTCGGTGAACATGCTGCATTTTGCCGATCTGTGGCCCCTCCCACGGGAGGCCGTCGAGGAGGCTCTGGACGCCGCCGGACGGCTCGTCGCCGTGGAGAACAATGCCACCGCCCAGTGGGCCAAGATGCTGTACGGCGAGCTGGGCATCGCGATGGAGGACCAGATCCTGCGCTGGGATGGGCGTCCCCTGTCACCGGACTACATCATCGAGCGCTTCGGCGGGGAGGAGTGACCATGCCGACCATCATGGATTACAAGAGCTCGACCCTGCCCACCTGGTGCCCCGGGTGTGGCAACTTCGGCATCCTCAACGGCCTCAAGAAGGCCCTCGCCGAGGCGGGCCTGGAGCCCCATCGAGTGCAGATCGTGTCCGGCATCGGTTGTGGTTCCAAGATGCCCCACTACATGAAGGCCAACGGCCTGCATACCTTGCACGGCCGGGCGCTGCCGGTAGCCACCGGTGCCCGCCTGGCCCGGCACGACATGCCGGTGATCGTCGTGCACGGCGATGGGGACGGCTACGGCATGGGGGGCAACCACTTCATCCACGCGGCCCGGCGCAACATCGGGCTGGTGGATCTGGTGCAGAACAATCACATCTACGGGCTCACCACAGGCCAATATTCCCCCACGAGTCCGCCGGGCCGCGTCACCAAGACCTCGCCAGCGCCGGTGGGTGCCATCGATCGGCCCATCAACCCGCTGACCCTGGCGCTGGCCGCCGGCGCCACCTTCGTGGCCCGCGCTTACCCGCTGGACGCGGTGCACTTCGCGGGGATCATCCGGGCGGCTCTGGATCACCGCGGGTACGCATTGATCGACGTGGCCCAGGTGTGCGTCAGCTTCAACCCCGAGCTGAGTTACGAGTGGTACAACGAGCGTGTCTACAAGGCCGACGAGCAAGACGGCTACGATCCCACCGATCGGGCCGCCGCCATGGCCCTGGCCGATGAGTGGGACGACAAGATCCCCACCGGCATCCTGTACCAGGACGAGTCGGTGCCCTCCTATGAGGAGCGCGTGCCCGCGCTGGCCGAGGGGCCCTTGGTGGAGCGGTCTCCCCGGTCTCTGGAGTCCCTCGAGGCGGTCAAACGAGAGTTCCTATGAGATGGATCTGTACGGTCTGCAAGTACGAACACGAGGGTGACGAGCCCCCGGACATCTGCCCCGTGTGCAAGAAGGGCAAGGAGTTCTTCGAGCCGGCCGAGGCGCCCGAATCCACAGGGGAACCGGAGGAGGAGCCCGCAGAGGAGCCGGGCGAGACCCGCAGCTGGTATTGCACGGTGTGCAAGTACGTGCACCAGGGGGACGGCCCTCCGGACATCTGCCCGGTGTGCAAAAAGCCGTGGGACAAGTTCGTACCCCACGTGGACGGCGAGCCGGTCCTGGCCGGGCCGCCGGCCGGTGCGACCCCTGCTCCAGCCCCCGCCGAAGCTGTGAAGGCGGACCGTTGGCGCTGTGTGGTGTGCAACCACATCCACGACGGCAGCGCACCCCCGGACATCTGCCCGGTGTGTGGCAAGGGCAAGGAGTTCTTCCAGCCGGAGACCGCGGGCCCCGAACACAGCCACGAGGGCCTCGCCGGCCTGGTCGAGAAGATGCACCTGCACCCGGTCACGGCCCACTTCCCCAACGGCTCGTTGCCGCTGGCGCTGGTGGCCTGGGTGGCCTACCTGGTCACCGGCGAGGGCTCGCTGGAGCGGACGGCGTTCTATCTGACGATGATCGCGGTGGTCGTCTCGCCGGTGACCTTCTTCAGCGGCTGGTCCGACGCCAAGCACCGGTTCGGCAGCACGACGACGGGCGTCTTCCCCGAAAAGAAACTGTGGAGCTGGGTGCTGATGGCGGTGATCACCGGGCTGGCGCCGTGGCGGCTTGCCGTAGGCTGGGATGTGGCGCCGGACACCACCGCAGAAATCGCTATCTACAGTTCGTTTTTGTTATTAGGTAATGCGCTGGTGGCACGCCTGGGTATGCTGGGCGGCAAGCTGGTGTTCGGACACTGACCTTCAGCTCAAGGAAAGACGAATCATGATCCCTGAAAAACTCGAACAGGCCATCAACGACCAGATCAACAAGGAGCTGTACTCCTCGTACCTGTACCTGTCGATGTCGGCCTACGCCTTCTCCATCGACCTCCCCGGCTTCGGCGCCTGGTACCACGTCCAGGCCCAGGAGGAGCTGGCCCACACCATGAAGCTCTTCGATTACCTCGTCGAGCGGGATGGCCGGCCCACCATGGCGCCGGTGGACGGGCCCCCCACCCAGTGGGAATCGCCGATCCACGTCTTCGAGGAGACCCTCAAGCACGAGCAGTTCGTCACCGAGCGCATCAATAACCTGATGGACGTGGCCATCGAGGTGCGCGACCACGCGGCCCGCAGCTTCCTACAATGGTTCGTGGACGAGCAGGTGGAGGAAGAGGCCAACGTGGGCAGCGTGCTGGCCCAGCTCAAGATGGTCAACGGCGAGGGCCACGGCTTGCTGCTGCTGGACCGTGAGCTCGGGGCCCGCACCTTCGTGATGCCCCAGTAGCTGCTGGCACGCTGATTGCACTGTTTCACTCCCGAAGACGGAGTGAGACATGCAACGAGACACATCTTCCACGAAGCTCAACGCCCTGAAGCTGGGCAAACGTGCGATCCAGCACCGCATCGAGTCCGGTGACATCGACGCCGTCGTGCGCGTTGCCCGCGCCAAGGGTGCGTCGCGGATCATCCGGTACCTCATGCGCCTGCTGCACGACCGTCGGGAGATCATCCGCTGGCGCGCCGCGGTGGCCACCGGCCGGGTGGCGGCCGTGATGGCGGAGAAGGACACCGAGGACGTACGTGAGCTGTTACGCCGCGTCTTTTGGTGGATGAACGACGAGTCCGGGGCCCTGCTGCGCTTCGGCCCCCAGGTCATCGCCGAGGTCCTCGTCAACGTGCCCGAGCTGGTGGACGAGTACGCTGGCAAGCTCCCCCATTTCCTCGACGAGGAGCCCTTCGAGCGGGGCACCCACTGGGCCATAGCGCGCATCGCCCGGGAGTTCCCGGACGCCTTCGACGATGTGGGGGAGCTGCTGCGCGAGTCCCTGGGTGCCGACGATCCGTATTACCGCGCTTACGCGGTCATGGGCCTGGACGCGCTGGGGGACGTGGAGGCGCTGAGCTCCCTCAATGGCCTGCGTACGGACGGTGCGGCGCTGCGGTTGTACGACGCCGAGTCCGATGCCGTGCGGAACAGCACGGTGGGGGCGGTGGTGGGAGTCTACTCGGGCAACCGGTAAATATTAAATCTTAACAACCGGCACCTTCTTTTTCCTCGATCAGCTGGCGGACCAGGGCCATGGCCTTCCACAGGGTTTCGCCGTAGCGGGACTGGCTGAAGTACAGCACCATCAGGTCTTTTTGGGGGATGGCCATGGCCCAGGTGCCGTCGGAGCCGTCGTGGCCGAAGGCCTGCAGGACGCGGTCGTCGTCGGGGTCCGGTTCGGAGTAGAGGTACCAGAGCATCCCGTAGTAGCCGTGGCTCTCCACGAGGCGGCTCAGCGGTTCGGTGAGCAACGCCTCGCGGACGCTCCGGGAGGCAAGCAGGCGGCCCGTGGGGCCGCGGCCTTCGTCCATCCACAGGGCCAGGAATCGGGCATAGTCGGCGACGGTGGAGTACATGCCGCCCGCGGCGGAGAAGAACGGCAGCACCTGGGGCGCCGCACTGTCCCAGTAGCGCACGAAGCGCTCCCCCTTGCGCTTGTAGGTGCTGCTGATGCGGTGGCGGCGGGGATCCTCGCCGGTGAGCCCGCACAGCGTGTCTTCCATGGCCAACGGTTCGAGGATACGCGTGCGGATGACCTCCTCGACAGGGGCGCCGGCGGCCTCGGCGATCACGGCGCCGAGCACGGCGGGCCCGGCGTCGCAGTAGCAAAAGCGGCGCCCTGGCTCGGCGGCCGGCCCTGCAGCACCTACGGCGTCGGCCAGCTCGGCGAGGCTCCCGTAGCTCGCGATGCGGTCGGGGAAGCCCGGGTGATCGTACCCCGCGGTGTGGGTCGTCAGCTGGCGCACGGTGATGCCATGGGAGCGGTCGTTCGCGAAGGATGGCAAATACCGGGCCACCGGGGCGTCGAACTCGAGCTGCCCGTCCTCGGCCAGCATCCAAGCGGCGGTGCCGACCAGCGGCTTGGTCATCGAGCGGATGCGGAAGATGGTGTCCCGTTCCATCGGTAGCTTGCGCTCCCGGTCCCGCCAGCCGGCGACGTGGTGGAGCACACAGCGGCGGCCCTTGATGATGGCCACGGCGGCGCCCACGACGTCCCCATCATCGACCCACCGCTCGATGCCACGCGCAAAGCGCGCCACCTTGCCGGAATCGAGGCCCACGTCGGCCGGTCGTGCAGGGGGGAACATGAGGCGACGATTGTACACGGGGTCCCGGCACCCTCTCAGCCCCCGGCCACATCGGGACCGTATCCCTGGAGAGGGACGGGCCGGGGCGGTAGACTGGGTCCCGTGAGAGGAACCCATGCGTACCCCCACCTGGCTTCTGATACTCGTCGCCCTGGCCGGTTGTAGCGGTGGGTCCATCGACGTAATCACCCCCCCGGACGAGCCCGGGGACGAGACCGACGCCGCCTACGACACCAGCCAGCTGTTGCGCGTCGAGATCGAGATCGACGAGGACGCCTGGGACACCCTGCGGTACCAGACCCGTACCCTCGAAGACACCCTGATGCAGGAGGACTGCCAGGAGCAGCCGTTCGTCAGCCCGTTCACCTGGTTCGAGGCTGGCGTCACGCTGGACGGCCAGCACCTGGAGCGGGTCGATGTGCGTAAGAAGGGCTTCTTGGGTTCGCTGAGCGAGGAGCGGCCGGCCCTCAAGCTGGATCTGGGGGAGTACGATGCCGAGGCCACGTTCCACGGGGTGCGTCGGCTGACGCTGAACAACGCCCTGAGCGACCCGGCCATCGTGCGCCAGTGCCTGACCTACGCCGTCTTCACCGAGGCGGGCCTGCCGGCGTCGCGTTGTAGTTTGGCGCAGGTCTCGGTCAACGGCGACGACCTGGGCATCTACGTCAACGTCGAGCCCATCAAGCGGCCCATGCTGGAGCGGCACTTCGACGGCGGCGGCAACCTCTACGAGGGGACGCTGTCCGACTTCCGCGTGGGCTGGACCGGGACGATCGAGAAGAAGAACAACGAGGCCGAAGACGACTGGGCCGATATCGATGCCCTGGTGGAGGCGGCCGGCGCCAGCGACGGCCACCTCGAGGACGCCCTGGACCAGGTCCTCGACCTGGACGCGTACTACCGCTTCTGGGCCGCCGAGGTCCTCGTCATGCACAACGACGGCTACGCCGGCAACACCAACAACTTCTACCTGTACGCCGACCCGGACGACGGCCGCTTCCACTTCCTCCCGTGGGGGGTGGACGAGGCGCTGGGGGCGTGGGCGGACGAGGGCACCACCAGCATCTACGCGTCCTCGGTGATCCCCTGGCGCCTGTACAACCACCCCGATGGCCGGGCTCGCTACGAGGACACCCTGCAACAACTCCTGGAGGACGCCTGGGACGAGGAGGCCATCCACGCCCAGATCGACACCATGGCCTCCCTCATCGAACCCGAGCTGTCCGTCGCCGAGTGGAGCGAGGTGGAGGAGCACATCGACGGGGTCCGTGACCTCGTCGAGGACCGCCGGCCGGAGCTGGAGGAGGTCATCGAGGACGGATTCCCCGACTGGCCCTGGGAGCCCCGTGACAGCTATTGCATGGAGCTGGGCGGGGCCATCGAGGCCGTCTTCGAGACCACATGGGGCACCATCGAGACCTCGGATGTCTTCGAGACCGGTAGCCTGACGATGTCCCTGGACTTCGGCGATGGCGAGGCCTGGTACAACCTCGAAGGAGGGGCGGTCGCCGGCGGCTACGAAGGGGAGGCTGTCGCCTATCTGGCCTCCTGGATTTCACCCACCGAGGCGATGCTGGTCTACCTCGCCATGCCCGAAGACGAGCTGGCCCCCGGGTTCCACGAGCTGGGTATGGAGCATGCGTTCTTGCTCTACATCGACACCGCGACGATGGAGGATTGGGAGTTCCTCGCGTACGTCGTGGCCAACTTGGAGCTCACGGAGGCCGGGACATCCTCGGGCGCACCCTTTGCGGGCTCGCTGAGCGGCGAATTCATGTTCTTCTAGCGCTCGGCTGTCCGGTAACCCTATCTGTCAAATATTTGTAGGGGGGTAGACGGTTAGCGCCTCCACCCCCTACATGTTGTGGTCACCACTCGT
>CAZDDH010000074.1:0-35144 GCA_964504165.1 uncultured Rickettsiales bacterium
CATGCGTCTTGGCTCAACTGGTCCTGGAAAGGGTGATTCGGGCCGGGAACTTCAGGCTAGAGGCCGGGGTCCTAGATTTGTAGGGGTCGGGACATGATGGATGGTTATCGCAAGTGGATGCCGATTCTAGGCGCGACTACAGGGCCTTGTAGGATTCCGGCATCAGGGTTCTGTCGCCAAGGAAACCCATCGTGAAGACGAAGGCCAATGAGGTCTCGTCGTCATCGTTGTCTTCGAGATCGATGATCAGCTTGGGCATCAGGACGACGATACCCGAGTACTTGGGTCGTTGGGTCTTGCGCAAGCCCTTGCCGAGGGCGGCCACGTTGTAGAGCAATCTCAACGCGAATTCGACGGTGTCCATGGTGTTTTGGTTCCCAAAATCCCAGTTGAGCGTTGCATCTCCGGCCAAACGCCAACGGGCAGATCCGAATTCGACGACACCCGCGCCGAGTTCCACGGTCATTTTGAAGCTTCGCTCGGGATCGCCATAAGTGGCAGAGTCGCATTCATGAGCCGCCCATCCGTCGGGGGTCGGATCGGTGCTATCGGGATCGTCGTCCGTCGGGACGAGACCGAGAGATTCGTCGTCGCACCACGTGGCGGTTTCGTCGTTGTCGTCCCAGTCCATGCCTGCGCCGAACCGTGCCTCCAGTACCGGTCGATGTCGCCTCAAGTTCGGCATCGAGTCGGAGCGTTCGTCCGTCTTCCGCTCGAACACGATGTATCCCGACAACCCGGCTTCCCAGTCCGTCTTCGTCGTCTCGGTCTTCTTGAGGTAGTCCGGGTACGTCGGATTGGTACGGACGAATTCGAACTCCTGCGTATCGAACGAGGCCCCGAGGAACAGTCCACCCGGTGGAGCCACGTCGTAGACCGGTATTTCCTTCTTCAACTTTTCACGAGCTTTCATGTAGACGACCTTGCCATCGTCGCAGAGGTCGTCATAGCTAACCCTCTTTGATGCCTCGTCGCTCCATTGATCGGCTGCGATCTTGGGATCACTTTTCTTTCGAATGGTCGATCTCTCATTCTCGAAATCCTTGCAGCCATCGTCTGTCGGATTTGCCGTGCAGATAAGGATGCAGTGGTCGACCGCCTCCATTTTGAGGGTCAGGTCTACCCCTAATAGTTTGTCGATATCCCGCTTGGTATCCCATGGCATCCACAGGTGCCCGAGGGAGACGTTGACATCAATGGGAGCCAAATCGGCGGCCTCCCCTTGCTCAAGGGTGACCAGGTCGGTCGTTCCCTTGGAAATTTCGGTGCCCAGAGTCAATCGTCCGACCAGAGCGCCGCCCGGGACCCGACTCCGTCCGTCGGAGGTTTTAACGTAAGACCATGTGTCCGTCCTCAAGCGGATCCCTCCTTCGGCTGTGGCGGCGGACGAGGTGGTGGAGCTTGCGCTGAGAATTGGGGTGACCAGAAGACTCGTCTTCAGTTCGGCGTGGGGCGTGTCGGTCTTGTCATCGTCCAAATCTCCTTGTGCGTTGGCAGTACCGGGTTGTGCGCCGGCGAGCCAGCAGATCACGAGTACGGCCTTGAACGTTGTATCTGAACGTTGTGTCACTGTGGCACCTCGAAGTGATAAGCGAGGACACCGAACTCGGATCCCCACTCGAATTCATCCGGTTGGGGGTAGTCTGCGCTGTCGATCTTGGTGTCCAGCGCGAATTCACCTGAGCCGTACTGGCACACGAATCGGTAGTCGTAAAATCCACTTTGGAGCAACATGGTCGCGGACAACGCCTGGGTCAGACTCACGTCGCGGACCACGGGGTTGTTGAGGTCATTGACGTTGTAGACGTGGCCCTTGGTCCTGAGGAAGCCGCTTTGACTTCCGCTCATGTACAGCGTGACTTGATGCATGGATCCTCCTTGCCTGAATTGTATATAGGTTACCGTGGCTGGTGGTCGCGGGCGATTTCATCGGATTTCGAGGCGTTTCTTTCGATTTCACGAATGTGGGCTGCCGAGTTGCTGCAGAGGGATGAATCGGGGGGCGAAATACGGAACGGATTACTGGGACTCGGTCAGCCCGGTTTCCGCCCTGTGCCCCTGGGACCGATGGAGGGTGGACGGAGCTCGACGAAGCGACCAACATCATCTCCAGTTTGTCGTATTAAGGAACCAGACCATACATACGTGTCTGAAGTTCATATAGTATTCTGAGCCGTGGGTGTCGTGTAGCTCTTTTCGGATTCGACGATCCAGTCGAATATCTCCGTGTGATGCTCATACAGCCACTGACGCCGGAACTCGTCGGACGTCGATACCTCACTCCCTCCGCACCTCACCGCTGAATCCCATCGGTGATCCC
Source organism: uncultured Rickettsiales bacterium (assembly GCA_964504165.1). Lineage (GTDB taxonomy): Bacteria > Myxococcota_A > UBA796 > UBA9615 > CAYRNR01 > CAZDDH01. The sequence goes on from CAZDDH010000074.1 coordinate 2,321, forward strand.
GGAATGCTGGCGTAGTCGTCACGATCTGGTCGAACATGTATGTATTGAGGAACCTTGTAATTTTTTGGCTTCCATCGGGAGAAGAGGAGGTTATTCGAGATGGTCCAGCCGACCCGGACGGCAAACGGTAGGGTGCGATCGAGGGTGAAATGCCGGGACCAAACCTGCTCCTCGACGGATGGTGAACCGCCACATGCCTTCGACCGTCGATTTGATGGTGTCACCATCGGCGCATACGTCGTCTTGCGCCACATTACGATCGGTCGGCCACCATGGTAGAATCCCGGCAGGCTGGAGAACCAATGGGTATCCTCGTACATCACGCGTCCGGTGAGGCCGTCTCTCTTTGTAGTCGACACATGGTAGGCCGGGCATCATCGTGTCATTTGAGAATGCGGTCCTCGGTTGTATCGGGTGTGCACGCGGTGTTGGAGTGGCGCGAAGACGTCTGGCACGTCCGCGATCTAGGGAGCCGCAACGGCACGTTCATCGGGGGAACCCGGATCCCACGACATCAGAGCGTGCCCATCGCTTCCGGTCGAGCGCTGACGTTCGGCGATGAGGCAAGCGGATGGTCTCTGGAAGACGACGGACCACCTGTCGCGGCGGCCATGAGCCCCGATGGGGAGATTAGGCTTGCGGATCAACGGATGCTGGTCATCCCGAACGAAGAACACCCGGAGGTTACGGTCTTCGCCTCGGAGGAGGGTGCATGGTTCCTGGAGAACGCTGAAGGACGGTCGGTGGCGGTCGATGGACAGGTAACCGACGTTTTTGGCGAGCGCTGGACCTTGCTGTTGCCCGAACTGCTCCGGGAGACTGCGGATCTCCAGGCCACGCTCGATCGAGTGGAGGATCTCCACTTCACCTTCCATGTCAGCCGAGACGAGGAGCACGTCGAGTGGGTCGCGGCCGGCACATCGCTCCTCAAGAAGATCCCACATCGCGCATACAACTATCTGCTGTTGACCCTGGCACGGATCCGTCTGGAGGAGGCCACCCAAAGTACCCTTACCCCGTCGGAACAGGGCTGGATCCACCGCGATGATCTCGCCCGGATGCTCGGCCATGGCGTGACTCCGCTCAACCTCCAGATCTTTCGAGCCCGAAAGCAGCTGTCCGCCATGAACATCGAGAATCCGGCAGATCTGATCCAGCGCCGGACGGGATCCACGCAGCTACGGATCGGGACCAGCCATCTGTCTGTCCGTCCACTCTGAACCGTAATGTTGCTGCCTGCAGGGTGTCGTCTGGGGCTTGTCCGGATCGAGGGTCTGATCGGTCGCGGCGGTACCGGGCGAGTCTATCGGGCCTGGGACGAAGAGCGGCAGCGCCCTGTGGCCGTCAAGACGCTCGATGTCGGGTCGACGTGTATCCGCCGTATCCAGAACGAATTTCGTACGCTGACCCACATCGCGCACCCCAACATCGTGCCGTTTTACGAGCTAGGCCAGCACGAATCGACCCACTACTTCACCATGCGCCTGGTCCAGGGGCAGCAGTTCGGCGACGATGCGGAGCCGACGGCGACTACGGATGGAGCTGACGGTCTCGAAGGAGTCGGCCCACGCGATGTCGGTGATTCGCCTCGGCTGCCATCGAATGAGCTCGAACGGTGGCTCCTGCAGCTCTGTGATGCCGTGGAGGCCCTTCACCGTGCATCCCTGCTCCATCTGGATATCAAGCCTGCGAACCTGATGGTGGATCAAGATGGGGATCTGGTCCTGGTGGACTTCGGTCTCGCTCGGCGCTTGGACGATGGGATTCGGTCCACACCGGCGCCGAGTGAGGGAACCCCTGGGTATTGCTCACCCGAACATCGTGCCGGTCGTCCTATCGGCACTCCAAGCGACTGGTACGGCGTGGGGGCGACGTTGTGCAAGGTGATGACGGGATCGACACCGGTCACCGGACTGCTCCCGACCACGGCTGTCGCCTCCGATGACATCGAAGGACGGTTGACGCGGTGTTGGATCGAGCTTGTCGATCCGGAGCCTGCATCGCGGGCGAACGGGAACCGTGTCCGGGAGATCCTCGGACGCGGTGTGGATGTGGTGACGGGAACCGCCTCAGCAAATCAGTCGGCCAGTCCTTCCAGACAATCCTTCGTCGACGGCATGCTCGCCTTGTTGGAAGATGAGGAGTCGGGACACCGGATCGTCGTACTTCGCGGTGCGGGTGGAGCGGGGAAAAGTGTGTTGCTCCGGGAGTTCCTCGACCGCTTGGAGCGCGGCGATCCTCATACGGTAGCGTTCGAGGGATTGTCGCGGGAACGGGAGACGGTCCCGTTCGGTCTGTGGGACGATGTCATCGGTGGCTTGGTTGAGCGGTTGGGTACTGATGCAGGGGGTGTCATCCTGACGGCCCTTCCCCTGCTGTTTCCCCATCGATTCGACGACGCCGAAGGACAGGCGCTCACTCATCCCCGCAACCTCGTGCCGGCGGCAGTCCAGGAGCTGGGGCGTTGTCTGGATGTGCCTGAGACGAGGGTGCGCAAGGCGCTGGTATTCGACGACGTCCAGTGGTCCGATCCGGACAGCGCGGGCCTCATGGTGCGGCTCCTGGCCGAGGAGTCCACGCCCCCGCTGCTGGTCGTTCTAGCCTATCGACCCGGTAGCGATGACCCGCCCGTGGTCCGGGAGGTGCGTCGCTGGCTCGCATCGCTTCCCCTGGGGGTAAAGCTGATCGAGAGGGAGCTCGAACCCGCATCCGATGCCGCAACCGTAGAGGACGCGACGTCGCTGGGAGTACTCTCCGCCGCTGCCCTGGAGTATCTCGACGTCCTGGCGTGCACCTACGGGCCCACATCGCAGGCTGTCGTGCGCGCATCGCTCGCCGATCCGTCGGTGGAACCAGATGTCGTGGCCGTCCTACGGGCTCGACGAATCATCACGACGCGCGGGCCACGACTTTCTGACCACGTAGATTTCTATCATCGCGACTACCGCGGGACAATCCGCGGCCAACTCGACGATCGACGAGCGCGCAGGATCCACTTTCAGATCGCTTCGCAGTTGGTGCGCCTGGGGACCGACACACCCGAGGAGCTCGCGAGGCACTATTCGGATGCGGGCCGACAGGAGCTGGCCGTCATTCACGCGCGCGCTGCCGGCGATGCTGCGGCCCGCATCGGCGCGTATCATCGGGCGGCGCGTTTCTACGACTCCATAGTCCGGGGCGGGATGGTCATGGGCGACGATCGTCTACAACTGATACTGGCACAGGCCAGCGCGCTCGCGGCCAGCGGCCGCGGTGCAGCGTCAGCGCAGGCCTACGCCGAGGCTGCGGCGGTGATCGAGGACCAAGATGCCGCACGCCGTTATCGACTGGAGGCGGCAGAGCAGCTGTTGATCTCGGGCCGTGTGGAACTGGGCACGGAGTTACTCCAGGGGGTCGCATCGGAGACGGGGCTCGTCTACCCCTCCACTCAAATCGGCGTCGTCGTCCGTACACTCGCGGGGCTTGCACACGCGTGGTTGTGTCGTGATTGGTCGGGTTCCCGCGACAGTGAAGCATCATTGGAACGAGCACGCCTTGCCCTCGTCGCCTTCCGTGGTCTGATGCCCGTGGATCCTCTCCGGGCGGCGTACTTCGCGATAGCTGGGATCCGGCATGCCGGCCGTGGATCATCTGCGGAGGTGACGGCTAACGCGTTGATCAACCTGTCTAGTGGGGTCCTGGTACCTGCCGGCGGGAGATTGGCGCGGTGGGGCCACGAACTCATCGACCGCACTCGGGCCATCACCGACGAGTTGGACGATCCCGGTCTGACCGCGAGGCTCCTCGTGGCTCGCTCGACAATCGCGTTCTGGGGAGGAGACTGGGACGAGGCCCGGCGACTGGCCGAGGAAGGGTTGGCTAGCTTGGCGGAGGTCGAGATCATCCGCGCCTTCGACCTCAATATCGCCAACCTCGTCGTATCCAGATCCCTCGAGGAGTTGGGGGCCTGGGACGACTCGGCGAGGCTCACCGGCCGGATGTTCCTCGACGCCGTGGATCGGGGTGATCGATACGCCCTGGCCACCTCGTGCCTCAATCGCGGGCTGTGCTCGCTAGCTCATGACGATCCGGACGGGGCACGCCAGTGGTCGGCGACGGCCATCGGCCGCTGGGCCGCTCCGGGGTACCATGTCCAGCACGTCTACGCGATGCGTGTCGACACCTACGCGATGCTGTATGAAGGAGAGGCGGAACGTGCCTGGTCACTGGTCCAGCACCACTGGCCGAGAATCAAGCGTGGCCAGCACCTGCGGATCCCCACGAGCCGGTTGGACCTCGCCTTGCTGCGCGGACGGATTGCCGTGGCCCTCGCGGCCTCGGATGCCTCGCGTTCGAAGCGGTGGATTCGCCACGCTCGGTCTCAGGCCAGGATCCTCGCGCATATGGAGCGTTCCGACTCAGACGCGCACGCGGCGTCAATTTTGGCCGGATGTGATCAGGTCAGTGGTCGACTCGAACGATCGCGGCGCGGGTTCATCGATGCTTCTAAGTCCTATCGCGCCCTGGGGATGCGGGCATACGAGCTGGCGTGCACAGCCTGTGCCGCGGAATCAACCGATCAGATCCAATCGGCCCTAGAGGCTCTGCGCGAGGTCGGGATCGCCCGCCCCCGTCGTTGGCTCGCCATTTACGGCCCGAGTTGGAATCCACGATCAGCGGTCGAATAGCGGCGCGGCGAGAACCCAAGATAGGCCTTGAGGTCGAAGGAGCCCTCATCGGACAGGAGGACCTTGAGCGAGATCCGCCGTAGCATGGACGTGTCGTCGTCGATCAGTTCGTCCACGTCTGCCCAGCGAAGCGCGCGGGTGAGCCACGAACGCGGTACGACGCTTCCGTCCATGAGCCGATCGATCAGCGGAGCCCATCGTTCGTCCTGGTTCGGCGGGGTGTCCATATAGAATTCCAGATCCACCCGCCGCGGGGGATCGGGCCCTACGTCGAGCTGGAGACCGATGGGATCTGGGTGTCGCGACCAGGCACCGAGCAGGTCGCCGACGACCAGAGGATCGCCGCGCCAGCCCATCGCTCCCAGGAACGCCACAACCTTGGCGCGGGGCAGTCCCACGTGTATCCGCACCGCGGACGTCGCGCGCATGGGCATGGCGGCCAGGTGGGCGACGTGAGCATCTCCAGGGAGCCGTCGATTGACGACGAGGATGTCCCGCCGCATGGCGTCCCAGCGATCTCGCGGAAGAGGGCCGGTGAGTCGGGGCATGGCCCAGTCCACAACCCTGGCGAGTCGGTCTTCGGGCCATCGGCCGTTCGGTGAGCGGCGTGCCATCCGGATGAAGACGAATGGTTGCCGCGGTCCGTGGATGTCGACGTCCCACTCGTACCACAGGGCGGAGACGTCTCCGGCGGGAGCCTCGCCGGTACCCCATGCCTTCAGGAGCTCCGATGTCGTCGCGGGTTCGACTGGAGGCCCGAAGGCGATGGCCGCGAGCCGCCCGCCGTCCTGCTGCTCAATACAGGCCAGGAAATCCACACGATCCGGATCGCGGGGGTAGACCTCGAAACAGCCGAAGGAGAACAGCGGTCCAGGGTGCGTCGGCACGAGGTTGAGGCGGGCAACGGCGGTCGCGCTTGCTAGACCCTCTGGTAGCCCAACCGTCGCGAGTTCGATCAGCCGATGGGGGTCCAGCAGGTGGGCTCCGCGTGGGCCGAGCAGGTTAGTCATCATCGGGTAGGATCTGGTAGTAACCGTTCTTGAATCCCCACTCTAGGTCCTCCCCATGTTGGCCGACTGCGACATCATAGTAGCCTATCTTGGGGAGGGTGACGTGGACCGTGATCTTGCCCTTGCCTTCGTCCACGCGTGGATTGTCGCCCTCACGTACAAACCCATCACGTCTGAAGCCCACGCGATCGTGTTTGCGGAAGCCCTCGCCGATGATGGTGAGCTTGGTCCTCTTCCCTACCTTCGACGTCTTTGGTTTGATGGATGCGATTTCCCTATCGCCAGCTGTGTCTTCGGGAGGCCACGGGGACTTGATGATCACTCCGGGGGCCAGCGCCCATCCATTGAATTCGAGGCGCCCCGTAAGTAGCCGACCGATGACGACGTCCGCTTCAGCCTCGTCGAATCCCTCCTCTCTGAGGACCGCGGCTGGCTCGACGAGCAGGCGTTGTTGGAGGTCGACGTTGTCCTGGAGACGTGTAGTCAAGGCCAGAAGACGTTCACGAGTCTTCGGGGTCAGGTCATTCGTCTTGGATCCCATTGCAGTCTCTCCTGTAATAGTGCGTTCGTTTGCTCTCGAACAGAAACACCCCGTGGTTGTAGTCCCATGAGTTGACGACGATGTCCTGCTCAGGGGACCAGGTGAAGTGCACGGTGACGATGTCTCCGACATCAACGTTCGGTATCGAGACCCATGGTTCGCCGATGGCGACCGCATATTGTCCTGGGGTCAGCATCCGAGCCTGCTGGCCGGATTGGCCGACCGTGACGCCGATGATCACCTCCACATTGTGGTGCGTGAGGGTGAACGTGTGCTGTCCTTCGGCGGCCGTGAAGACCTGTTGCTTCTGTTCGACGTGACCGCATGAAGTGTCGGCTAGCTCGATTGCCTGCCCGACGAAGCGATACCGTTCGCTGCTCGTCCATATAGGCGCGCCGCCGAACTCATCCTCTTCGGATCCTTGGTAGACCCGGACGACGGACGGCTTGAAACCTGGCTTGCCGTCCGCGGAGTCGAACCAGGCGCTGGTCGCCATATCCACCAGAGTATCCCCATTGAGGTCACCGAAACTGACGCCGCCTCCCCAACCAGACCAAGAAGACTGCCATGTCGGCCCCGTCACTCCCGTGAAAGGGAGATATGTGACATAGCGGCCATCACATTCTTGCCCTTCCAGGCAGGAGTAGCTCGCGACGATCGTTTGGCCGGTGTACCCGTCATCGGTAGACGTCATTGCTGGAGTCGTGTCGACGGAGACCACTACATGTGCGAGATCGTGTGTGACCTTAGACTGCCACGAGGGTTTTCTTTCGATCGAAGGCCCATCCTTGGTCATCATGCCTCTGAATACCAGGACCCGGTCGGTACCGACCACGAGATCGAGGAGCCCGTCGAGATCGACATCGGCGTACTTCAGGGTTCCTACATGATATTTTCCAGACGACGTCCATGGATCGGAGAGATCGAGCTCACCGCCTCTGTTCAGGTAGATACGAATGGGGCCTGGTTGCAGTTTGTTCCTTTTGAGGCGGACGGGGATTTTCGATTCATAAGCAGCGCCGACTGCAAGATCGAGCCACCCGTTCCCATCGGCGTCGCCGAAAGCCACCGTGAGGACACCGAATCCTTCGCGCACCGTGACGTCGGGTGTTGGATTGATCGTCGGTCTGGTTTCACATGTAGGATCCCCATGGCTGCCATCGGGGCAGGCCACGATACCCCGATAGACATCGAACCCCCCAGGGGGGTATTTGGCGAGTTCTTCGTTCCGTATCTCGGCTGGGTGTCCAATCAGAATGCCGACAGCGATGTCGACGAGACCATTTGCATCGATGTCCCCAGCCGCCAGATGCCCGTGGTGTCCTAGGTTGGTCGAAATCCACTCTGGCGTGACCGCCTTGGATACGAAGGCAGGCAGCCCTTGGTGAATCCGGTTGTAGTAGATCGCTAGCGGCTGGGGTGCCATGTCGTTGCCGTTTGCCGTGACGATGTCTTTCTGCAGGGTGTCGGAAGACAAGGGAACGAGAGCGAGTCCAGTATTGGAAAAACCCAGAGATTTGCTCTTCCAAGCAGGATCGCCAAAGAGCGGAGGATGGGGATTTGCGGCTGCAATGTAGGTAACCGTATCGGGAGGTGAGTGGGGGCAACCGGTCGAGAGGATCAGAACGAACGTCATGGACATCGCAATCCAGTTGACCGAATGGTTGGCTCGTATCACGGGCATCGAGCAGCTCCCTTGCTTCGAGGTCGTCATTCTACACTGCGGGTCGGATTCTATCTTGGATGAACCGACGCGATCAATCGGATGTCGTCCGGCAATATGATTGGTGTCGGAGAGAGGCCAGAGGCACCTCGGAGCCCAACGCATGAACGACTGGACCACTGCTCATTGAAATGGACTGAAATCGACTGAAAGGATTTGAAATGGCATCGAAATTCATGAGCCGTTAGTTTGAGTCGAAGCTCAATGGAGGTGACCCATTGGGGCAATGAAGACGGATTCCCCAATAATGGGTGGATCCGGCTCGAATTATCTCGGGTCGTCATGGTGGTAGACGACGAGGTATCGTGTACACACTATATACAACCACCATGGGAGTTTGATTATGAAAAAGCTAGCACTGTTGGTCGGGCTGAAATCAGTCAATCCCAGCGCCTATGGTGGCTGGGATGGCACGAACGGCTGTTGGGGATGTGAACTCGATGTTGACCACATCACTGATGTCCTCGAGCCACTGGGTTATGCAATCAATACACTAAAAACGGAGGACGCCACGGCAGAAAACATACTGAATGGGATCCGGAAGGCGGCCGCAGCGCTGGAAAGTGGAGACATTTTCGTATTCTACTACTCCGGGCATGGTGGACAACAGTACGACGTTGACGAAGACGAACTGGATGGCCATGACGAGACACTGGTCGCGTACAATCGAGAATTGGTCGACGACGAGCTCAATACGATCTGGCCCAACTTCAGTGAGGGTGTCCGGATCGTGATGATGAGCGATAGCTGCAACTCCGGTTCGAACTACAGGTTGACGGAAAGCAACATCACCAACTCTAGCCCCATGGTCTTGATGGACGTGGAGAGAGCCCGTGAGATGCAGGCCCAGATGATCCATTTCGGCGGATGCCGCGACGGGTATTCCTCGTCAGGCTACTTTGGTGGGGGCGCTTTCACAACGGCTCTGTGTACTATATGGGACAAAGGACAATGGGATGGTAACTATAGAGAGTTCCTCGATGCGATCGCTGTTGCAGTTCGTGAAACACAGGAACCACAATATAACGAATACGGTGCTGTCGAAGACAGATTCAGGAACTCCAAGCCGTTTGTCAGCGACGTGTACAGGGTTCGCTGCGTGCTTGACATCGATCTCATTGACGGAGACCTGATGCGTGCTCGAAGAATCCTCGTCGACGATGGTATTGCGTGTCTACTCAACGGTTTCGACGTGTGTCAGAGCCAGCTTTCTGCGTCTAGAGCGCAGGGCCATGTCAACTGCCATGCTGATTCTCACGGCAACTGGGGTTGCAGTGGAGGAGTGACCTTCGAATTGTGATCCCTTTGAGAGATTGTGAATCTTTCCCCGAATTCCGCTCCGAGGGGATCGATGGCGCTCGCTGGACTTGAGATCATGGTACATGCTTGACGAGATCTTCGAGATCCCTGACGCTGCCGTGCCTGACCCGGCCCCATCTGCCAAGGTCCCGCCCCGCCTTCGAGCCGCCAATCGTAACCAGGTCGAGTTGCGTGCGATGGACCTGGAGGGCCTGCTTCCTACAGATCACCAGGCGCGGATGGTGTGGGAGTACGTTGACGGATTGGACCTGACCGATCTGTACGATGCCGTTGAGGGGCGGCCGGGGCATGCTGCGACGGACCCGAAGATCCTGATGGCGTTATGGCTGTACGCGACGCTTGACGGTCGCAGAGCTCAACGAGGCGTGGAACGACGCCTCTCTGGGCCCATGGTCCGCGCGGCGCCTGGTCTTGGCCGTCCTCGAAGCCCACGATCGCCCCATGCGGCCCGAGGAGGTCATCGACTTCGTGTCGGCTTGCACGCGTTACCATGTTCTACGCTCGACGTCGGGGCAATTTGGCCGCAAAGGCGTTGGCGTGGACGTAATGGCGGATGGCTGCTGGTCGCTAGCCGCGGACGCCGGTGGTGGACTGGAGTCCATGCGTCGAGCGGTACGCGAACGCCTCGAAACCTTTCGCCGGTGGGCGACACCGCGTCATGACCCGGCAGTCATCCAGGCGAACATTCGCGCATCCGAGCGGCGACGAGCGGCGCGTGCCGCAGAGCTCGCTAGAATGAGGCGTGTGCTGCTGTACGCGTTCCCACAGCAGGCACCAGAGGCGCTCGGGATGGTGGACGTCGGCCAGCGCGAGATGGCGACCTTCGTGGGGTCCGAGGTCGAAGAGGTGGCCCGCCTCCTGGAGCCGTACGACATCATCGGCGCGATGGATGTCAGAGCCGTGCTCCGCCCCCTGAACTTAGAACCCGCCGAGCGCCGGTTGGCCGAACTCGGCCCACCCCAGAAGACCAAGAAGCTCAACCGGCGGGGCCGCACGTTGAAGATCACGACCGAGATGTTGATCGCGGGTTCGTGCGGCATCAACCGGCCCTTCGGAGATACCCGGAAGCTGCGCGCATATATTCGCGACAACAAGGAGGCGAGGCTCCGGCGGCGCATCGAGGCCAACTTGAAATCGCTGTACGCGATGTACTCATACGGCCGTCTACATGGGGCACTACGACTCAACTGGGGTTTCCTGGACGAGATGATCCCGGTGCCCTGGGTAGACCGTGCCGAACCCCGTCTGGCCGATCTCAAAGCCCGTGCCCTCGAGGAACGCGTTCCGCTGGAAGTGGTGATCGGCCAGGTCCCGAGCTGGTCAGAGCCCTGGTCACGTGCGCGCCTGGCGTTCGTCGAGGAGGATTCAAATAGCTGGTGGGAGTACCTGGTGGACGAGTCTGGGAGTGTGCTGAATGAAGACGAAGTCCAACTCGCTCGCCTGGGCGAGCGTGCCTAATGGAGAGTGAAACAAGTGGCCCCGGCGAGAGGTCCCGTATTCCGACGAGTGGTCACTGACGGCCACCAACCACGGCGGCCAACGTCGCCAAGCTGTGACCCAGGGAAGCGCGAGGACGGCTTCTGCAGATACGGTTGGGTTCCCCGGCGTCTTTGCTTGCGATTTGTGCCACAGCCAGTGGCATTTTTACGGGGAGCGTCCCATTGTGCCCCGAACCATCGCATATCCTCGACCAACGAGGAGCGCTCCCGATAGAAGCGAATCATGCGCTTGAGGTTTTACTCGGAGGTCCCTTTGACTCCCGTCTCCGCTCAGGGGTCATCCTCCGGCCGACCCGTGTAAAACGACTGCCAAGCGGAGTGGGCAATCTGCATGGCATTGGTGGAGACGCGACGGAAACTGCCTCCTGAGAAAAACTAGTGATTACAGTGTGTTATGTTTTCGGTGGCGGAGACGCATTGGAGGGATCGGGGGGATGACGAAGAATGAGTGGTGGTGGGGATGTGCGCGGAATTGTTGGGGAAGTGGTGAGGTGGCTGGTGGGATCTAGCAGCGTATGGAGGGATGGAGCGGGATCTGGTTGTGTCGGTGGTGTGCCATGCTACCTAAAGCCCAGCGGGGTCAGGTTTCGTTATCGTCGTACAGGTCGGCGAGGCTGTGGTACCGGAAACCCGGAGCCCGTCGTGCTTCGGGAATGGCGTCCCTGGTGAAGATCCGTTTTCCGATCGTAGCGTTGTGTGGGTTGGGGTACTTCTGGACCTTGTCGACCAGTTCATCTGCGATGGCTCGCGTAGACCGGACTTTTCCGAACCGACACTCACCCAGATCGGTCCAACCGTCATCTCGTACGCCCACCACATCGATCTGGACCGCGGGACTCCAGAACTCGCCCACTTCAAAGGCTGCCGCAACCCCTTCCCGGCGATATAGAGCGGGCAGCGCTTGGCGGCAGAGCCGCTCGAACCCCTCGCCATAGAATGCATCGAGCTGTGGAGCGACGCGGCGTGTGAACGCTCGTTCGTCCCCCATGTGGAGGACGAAGCTGATGTTGGGGAAGACGAAACGGAACCAGAATCTCAACAACGGATCGGCTATGGCGAACCGTACATGCCTCGCGGCGGGCGGCTTGGTGGTGAGTGGGTATCTCCGGGCAACATAGCCCAGCTCTGTAAGCTGGTTGAGGTAGTAGGGTAGGCTGCTCGAAGGTATACCGCTCGTGGTCGCGATGTCTGGCCCCGTCGCCGAACCACGGGCCAGAGCCATCAAAACAGCGTGATAGTTTTCCACCTCCCGAAGTTCCTCACGGAGCAAGAAATCGGCTTCCCTGAACAGTGGCGCGAACTCCTCGAGCAAGCAGGTGCGAATGTTCATTTCCACGGACCGGTCGCTGGAGAAATAGCGGTGATACAGGGCTACGCCTCCACAAATGAACCAGGTCCTCGCCCGGTCTGTCAGCGAGTATCCGCGTTGGAACCGGGCGGCCTCGACGTGGCCAAAGGGCCGTAGGAGGATCTGGGCCGTCCTGCGGCCGAAGAGGGGACTCTTGCGACCGAGCACGTTCCGCTCCATGAAGCCGATGTGCGATCCGCATAACAGCAGCATGACGCGATTGCTGTGTTGCCACTGGACGTCCCACAGCTCCTGCAACACAGAGGGTAGCTCCGGACTTGATTCGACCAACCACTGGAACTCGTCCAGCGCAATCACCAGGGGCACCTCGGATGTCCACTTCTCCAGGACGATCTCCAGTGCCTCCTTCCAGCCTGTGACGGCCAGCCGGCTCAGTAACGGCTCGTGCAAGACCGTGGCCGACAGGTGCAGGAACTCCTGGATCTGGTGGCTCTCCGGCGCCTGCTTGCCCATCAGGTAGATGCCGGGTCGATCCCGTAAAAACTGACGGACCAGCTCGCTCTTGCCGATCCGTCTCCGTCCATAGATCGGGATCAGTGAACTCTGGCCAGATTGGTATGCTCGCACGAGCATGTCCATCTCGCGTTGACGGCCGATGAACTCCATGGCGCTCCTTCTCTACTCGACTATCTTCGCAGAGACAAGACTCAAAGAGCCATACCTCAGTGAGGTGTATCACAGTTCACGCCAGGGGGCCATACGATACCGGCCTCCGAGCACGAGGACGGACACGTGCCTGGCTTGAGCGACGCTGACCCTATGCTGGCCAGATGTCGAAGTTGAAACCGGTGCCACCGCAGGTGATGTGAGGGCAACACCACATCCCTTCGTACCAGACCATTTCGTCGCTCGAGAATTTGTGATCGCAGTGTATGCACTCGGCGCGGACCGCCTTGTCCGGTGGGCGCATATGGTCCTCCAGGGCCTTGGGGGGAAGTTCAGGCGAGTGAAGTGTCGGATAGGTTGTAGTTGGCATTCGCTGGTCCTCCTGGAACGGCTCGCCAACTGGGGCCGGCGAGCGGGTTTGGCGGATTCGTTTTCACGTTCCATGCCAACCCAGCAACTGGTCTGGTTTTTCGTCGGCATGGCCGACCGGGCGACGTTTGGCACGAGGAGCGATTGGATGTCATCACCGATCTGCGGGCTGGTGGCGTCCGATTTTCGGACCGTGTTTCCGGAAACCATCTGTTTTCCGGTCGGTTCGGTAGTCGGAAAGCCTGGAACGCGACCCGGTTGTGTCGGTGGTGTGTCCTACAGTTCGCGATCTCCAGCAATCGATTGGCTCATCAGTGCTGAGCCTTTCCAGTACCGGATCATACGTTTGAGATTTCGCTCGGCACGGATGATGCAGGCCAACCCTGCATGCGAATTCGTTTCGACAGAGGAACCGTGCTGTTCGAGGATTCAATCGGTACGCCGTACGTCCGAGGATTGCCCGGCGTTTTGTGGGATCCGCGGGTCAGCGCCTACCGTGCCCCCGCATACCTGTATCCAGCAATCATCGAAGAGCTGCGGCGTGAAAGAGTCCGATTTTCGGACGGCGTAGCCGGACACCGACCGATTTCCGGACGGTTCGATGGCATCGAGCTCAGGCCCTACCAGCTGGCGGCGCTGGACGCCTGGGAGCTGGCGGGTAGGCGTGGTCTGGTCGTTCTTCCCACGGGCAGCGGTAAGACCCGGACGGCCATCGCGGCGATGGCGAGGGCGCGGACGAGCACCATCTGCTTGGTGCCGACCCGGGTGCTGCTCGACCAGTGGTGCCGGGAGCTGTCCCGGATGTACGACGGCCGGGTGGGTCGCCTTGGGGATGGGAAGCGGGAGGTCGAGCCAATCACCGTCTCGACGTTTGAAAGCGCATACCGGCAGATGCATCAGCTGGGCGACCGTTTTGGAATGATGGTCGTCGACGAGGCTCATCACTTTGGCGGCAAGACGCGGGACGAGGCCCTGGAGATGAGCATCGCTGGAGTCCGCCTGGGGCTCACGGCTACTCCACCGACGGGCGGGGAGGGGATGGCGAGCCTCACCGAGTTGCTCGGTTCAGTGGTCTATGAGTTGGTGATCCAGGACCTGGCTGGCCGGTTCCTCGCGGATTTCGATCTGATGACCATCACGGTGGACCTGACTCCGGATGAGCGCCAGCGCTATAACGAGCAGATGGCCCGATTCCGTCCGGTCTTTCGGCAATTTCGGCGTGTGAGTCCGGGGGCCGGCTGGTCCGACTTCGTCACCAGCGCGTACCGCACGCCGGAGGGCCGGCGAGCTGTTGATTCATGGCGGCGGGCCAGACAGATGCTGGCCTACACGCACGGCAAGGCTGACGCACTCGAGACGCTGCTGCGGCGCCACCGGGCCGCGCGCGTGCTCGTGTTCACCGCGGACAACGAAACCGCCTACGCCATCGCGCGCGAGCATCTAATCATGCCCATCACCTGCGACATCGGCCGTCCGGAACGCGAAGACGTGCTGGCCCGATTCAAGAAGGGAGAGCTGAGAGCCCTGGTCTCGGCCCGCGTGCTCAACGAGGGGCTGGACGTGCCGGCTGCCGACGTTGCGATCGTAGTTGGCGGCACGCAGGGGCAGCGCGAGCATGTCCAGCGGGTGGGTCGCATCCTGAGACCGGCGGCGGGCAAGCGCGCGCTGGTCTTCGAACTGGTGGTCCGGCGCACCGGAGAGGTTTCTCAAGCACGGAACAGGAGGAAAGGCCTTGTTTCCCGGCAAGCTGCTCCGGTGCACGTGTAGTGTGAACGGCGCCACGGTGACGCCCCACTTTCTTGGGGCTGAAGACCACCCCTGGTTGCGGGTGCTGATGGACGAGTTCTGCCGCTTCGAGGGCCGGTCCCGCCGGGAGCTGGAACAGCGACTCAAGGAGCCATTGCCGTGCTGGTGTCCACCGGGAAAACGTGCTTTGGCGTCCCTCACGCTGAGCAGGTTGTGCAAGGACCGGGAGCACGCGCCCGTCAAACCACGTGACGCGCGCCGGGAGCTGTTCAAGGCCGGGGCGCAAAGCCCAGGCCAACCGGATCTCGCCATGGCAAAGGCAGCAGAAGCCCTCGGCGTTTCCTCCGACGCGTTGCGGGCATCTATCTTCGCGGATCTCCCTGGGGAGCGAAGGCTTGCTCCTCCACCGCGGGATCTGTCCGGCGGGGAGCTGGCGTTGAGGACCAACCTCGGGATCGCCCGGACGCTGCTGTACCGGTCTTCGTCGGTTCGGATCGAGGTTTTTGGCAACGCCCGCGCCATCGTTCGGCACGCGCGACTGCGTGGTTTGATCTGTACAGTCCGGCCATCGACAGCCGACGACGCTTGTGTGATGGAGGTCTCGGGCCCTTTTATTCTGTTCCGTAGGACCCTGGTGTACGGGAGAGCGCTGGGCGAACTGGTTCCGCTGTTGGCCTGGTGCAATCGGTTCAGGCTCTTCGCCGATTGTGTGATCGACGGTCAGGCCGCGACACTCTCGCTGCAATCGGGCGATCCGATCTTCCCCAGTCGCGAACCACGTCCTTTCGACAGCAAGTTGGAGGAGCGGTTTGCCCGGGAGTTTGGTAAGCACGCCCTGGAATGGGATCTAGCCCGGGAGCCCGAGCCGGTCGAAGCGGGCGGGACGCTCATCTTTCCCGACTTCGCGCTGTGGCGGCGCGAGCAGCCGCAGCGGCTGTGGCTGCTGGAGATCGTGGGCTTCTGGACGCCGGAATACCTGTGCCACAAGCTCGATCGGCTGAGGGCCGCCAAGCTGTCCAATCTGATCGTGTGCATCGACGTGGAGCGGAACTGCACGGATGAGGAGTTGCCGCCTGGGGCACCGGTGATCCGGTATCGCAGGAAGATCGATGTGGCTGAGGTGCTGCGTGTGCTCGAAAGGGCTGAAGGACGCCGGTAGCCGATGATGCCGTCTCCCTCTGTTTGGGGCAGGTGGTGTGTCACAGACCATGGCCACGGTATACATGCCCGGATCTGGACCTATCCGCGAGGTCGAATCACGTAGACGCTGAACATCTTGCCGTGGTGGGTCTCCAACGAATCACCGTCCACGAACGGCGTGGGATCCGCGGGATCGGGATGGGTGGGATATCGGGCCCGAGCAAGCTCCACCAACTGGTCTGAGGGCTCGAGGATGCTCAGTACACCCGCCGGGGCAAGCACGCGTAGGCACTCCCTCACCGCCGCGTCGGGTTGCTCCATGTGGTGCAGCGCTCCCATCATAAACACGGCGTCGAAGGCCGCCTTTTCAAAGGGCAGCCGGGTGGCGTCGAAGTGTTGAAAGGTGATGGCGCGGTCGGCACCAACCTGCCTGGCGTCCACGAGCCAGGGTTGTTTGGCGTACGCTGAACCGTCTTCGGCAGGTTCTCCCGTCAGCACCCGGTACCCGCTGAGTGCCAGGGTGATGGCCAACCGGCCCATGCCGGTGCCCACGTCGAGGATCCTCGCCTGCGGATCCAGTTCGAGGTGCTGCAACTGTCCTTGCACGACGTCGCAGAAGAAGGCGAACTCCTCGCCCAGGGTGGCTTTCGCTGTCTCCATATCCATCATGACTGGCAACCTCCGTAGGGGCCTAACCGACTGGCAAGCCCATCGGGCCCTGACCCTGATCGATTGTGCAGCCTCCAGAAACCGGTGTCTCGGTTCGCAGCCTGGCATAGGTCCGCACTTCCCTCGCAGGAGCGCCCGGATGCCAATCGGGCAGGATCTAGTTCCACGATTATTTGGAAAATGTGGATCTGGCGGAGACGCATGGGAGGGGTCGTGGGGATGGCGAGGAGTGAGTGGCGACAGGGGATGTCCGCGGAATCGTTGGGAAAGTGGTGATGCTGCTGGTGGGATCTGGAGGCGCCTGGGGGGATAGTGAGGGATCTGGGTGTGTCGGTGGTGTGTCTCTGACGGTCCAACTCCGTATGGAACAGCTTCAATAGGACTTGCGGCTCCCTCGAGGCATGGTTAACATGTAAGAAGTATTCGGAGATATCATACAATGCCTGCCGCAGTCCACGTCACACTCGAATCCGGGAAGGTCTACAGGACGGCCCACCTCGTCTCCTGGGGAGCGAATCCGACCAGGCTCGCAGGACGGCTTGAAAGAGAGGGTCGGCTCCTACGACTCGGACACGGCTTGTTCTACGCCCCGGTCAGGAGCCGGTTCGGGGACGTGCCGCCGTCCAACAATGCCCTGCTCGACGCATACTTTGACGGGACGCCCTGGGTGGAGTCGGGTCCACCGAAGTGGAATGCCCTTGGGCTGGGCAGTACGGCCATGTTCGCCAAGACCCTCGTCTACAACACAAAACGGACCGGGACCGTGAAGATCGGCGTGCGGGAGTTCGAGCTGCGTCGGGTGGGGTTCCCGGTAAACCCGCCGCCAGAGTGGTTCGTCATCGACCTGCTCCGCCATTCCGACAGCGTAGGTTTGGATCGTGACGATGTTGAAACCCGGCTTGTTGAAGCTGTCGAGGAGGGTAGGTTCTCGAGGGAGTCACTGGCCGAGATGGCCGCTCGCTTCGGGCGTCGGTCGGAAAAAGACCTGGTACGGCGGGTCCTCGTTGGGCGGATGTCATCATGACGTTCCCACACCAGGATCGGGAATGGCCGGAACTGCTTCGTATCGTCGCGGACACGGTGGGCCGGTCCATCGCTCTGGTGGAGAAGGATTACTGGGTGACCCACACCCTGTGGGCCATCGCAGACCAGGGCTTCGAGGTGTGGTTCAAAGGTGGTACGTCCTTGTCCAAGGGGTACGACCTGATCGAGCGATTCTCCGAGGACATTGATGTTCAGATGGCGTCCGGCACCACCGGACTGACCGACCCGAAGTTGAGCTGGAACAACGTCAAGAGGGGCAAGGACGAGAGGGACGCCTGGTTCGATGCCATCGCGGCCAGGTTAGATATTCCAGACTGCACGGTAGCCAGGGACCCATCTGGCTCGGGCCCGGGAGTTCGGGGAGCTGCCTTCCAGATCGAGTACCCGGCCCGGCACGCGGCCGAGCTTCCGGGGTCCATGCGGGCCTATGTATTGCTGGAGGTGGGTCGAGCCCGGGTCACGCCGTTCCTCCATCTCGACCTGTCATCATGGATCCACGACGAACTCCAGGTCCGGCAGATGCTAGGGGACTATCAGGACAACCGCCCGCGCCAGGTTCGCACCATTCACCCGTGGGCCACTTGTCTGGAGAAGATCGAGGCCATCGCCCAGAGGTTCCAGAAGGGACACGCCGCGCCCCGGTTTGTCAGGCACTACGAAGACGCTGCACGCATATTGGTAGCCCGGGAGCGTCTCCCGCCCTTGGAAGACGGCTTGTCACAGCTCGTGGATGACCTTGCACGAGACGACAAGAAGATCATGCCAACATCCAAACACCCTGCGTTCCAGCCAGCCAGTTCGCCGCACTGGCGTGAGGTCCAGGAAGCCTGGAAGGCCATCCAGCCCATGTTCTGGGGTGACCGTGTCTCCCTCGACGAGGCCACGTCCATCCTCCGGGAGTTTCTGGCCGAGCTAGACTGAGCCATTTTCGAGGAGTCCAGCATGAGGAACAAATGGTGCGAGATTCTCGGGATCGACGATCCTGACTTCGCCGAGGCCGTGAAGCACCCCGAGGCGAACACGTACGCGCGGCTCATCCTGGCGCTGCTCGAGCACGGCGCGCCCATGAGTCTGGACGATGCTGAATGAAGACGAAGTCCAACTCGCTCGCCTGGGCGTACGTGCCTAACGGAGAGTGAAACAAGAGGCCCCGGCGAGAGGTCCCGTATTTTTATTCTTTCCGGCGCCAGTCCGCGCACACCATATCAAACGGCAACTGAGGTAGCTCGGACGACAGCAAAACTTAGTTACCGGAGGGTATCAGTGAACCTGCTACGGGTGGTGCCCCCCAGCGGCACTCGATGGACGGTTTTTCATCCATGGGCCAGGAGTAAATGTACTGGGCAATGTCAGTTAAGGTGCAAGGCTCAGGTATCCCCAGGGGCTCACTCAGGCAAAAGGCCCCAGTCGTATTCATCCACCGCCCCCAGGTAGGTCCCAGTGATGTCGTAGTAGCCCTGACAGCACTGTTCTTCCTTCGGACCGTGCAGGTTGACGATGAATGGGTCGGTGTGTTCGGGAACGGCTTCGCCGTAGATCAGGGCGATTTTGGAGCAGTCGAGACCGCCACCAGTAAGGACGGTGATGACGCAATACACGTAGGTGACGTCGCCGTGGGTCACGTCGTCCCGGGGCGGCATCTCATATCCTTCAACCAGCACGTCTGTGTTGGCCGCTTGCCGGGCAACCGTGGTCACGCCACCGTAGTAGCAGCCAGCGTCGTGTAACTCCTCTCCACCAGGGGCGGCGCGAGCCTCACGGTTCATCTCACGAAAGTCCTTGAGGAATCCTGTGTTCCACGCCACGAGATTCATGATCGCCATTGATCCCCCGCAGCACAGGCACGAGCCACCCACAAGCAAGAACAGCAAGAGCCCGCAGATTGCCGCAATCCAACCCGCGATCCGCAGCCCTGGCCGTGGCGGCGTTGGGGGCGCAGCTGGTCGTTCGGTTCGGCCACGACTGATCTCGTCAGCGAGCGATAACGGGGCCTTGTTCACCGCGCTACTCCTTCAAGATGCGTCCGACCCGTCTTCAGACGGGCGAGGATCCGTCTCGTTTGAGTTCTGCGTGGACACCATTCCCCAAGACCCTCATCGGCTTTTTGAACACATTCTTCAAATGCCATTCCCGATGCCGATCGTGGACGGGGGCTGCCCCGTGGACAGGCCCGTTCAATGACTGCCCATGGAACCGTCCCAAGAACGCCTCCACCGTGTCATCACCATGGAGCCGGCTGGACACGATGATCCGGCCGTCTTCACCCAGACCGATGGAACCGATGTCCAGGGCATCGTGATGCAGGGGGCACAGGCACAACCCGTTGTCGACCTCGTCCGGCCCTCCGTGGCAATGCCATTTGACGTGAGCGGCCTCGAGGCCGGTTGCGAGCCCGTCCAGTGTGGGAGCCATGCCGCACACGGCGCACCGGTAGCCGTATGCGTTGAGGATCAGGCCGGCAAACCGGGGATCCCGTTTCCGCTTCTTCTTGGTGCCGGACGAGATATCCAGGTCGAGTCCCACGGCGTTGATGATGTGGCTGTGCTGGGTATCGGGGAAGTGTTCGTCGAGGATCGTCTGGGCGACTTGCACGATCATGGACGGATCAGCGCTCAGATCGGAGTGGATGTCCTCGGGAAAGCCACCGAGGGCTTCGCGTAGCGCCCCGATGACCGGCCGTTTGCGGTTCTTGAGCCTGGGCAAGGCAGCCTCGGTAGGGATCTCCCACAGACCATCGTGGCGCATGTACCAGAAGGGATGGTCCGGATTCTGGCGCCCCGCGGAGGTCCCGTATCGACGGAGCAGGGCACCCAGTGGCCCCTCCACATCGCGGAACAACACCAGGCGGTCTTCGTCCCGCTGGAGTCGCCCCAGCGCCAGGAGGATGAGCAGGGGCTTGTGGGGAGCGCGCTGGTCGCCCCTTTTCCAGGTCTTGACGGCCTGGAACCTCTTGATCATGTGGGTGTGGCCGTGGGTCATTTCCGCTGTCCTGTTGGGTTAGGGAGCAGGGTATCAGGTGTGTGGTTTATTTCACCGCCCAGCGCAGCTCAATCCGGCGCCCCTCCACCACATCCACCGGCTCCAGCCGGCCAAGCACCGCGCAAACAGCGCTGGACCGATGAACCCGCAGCTCATCGAGCAGGTGCCTATTACTCAAGCTACCGTGCCGCTGCAGGTGCACCCAGGCCAGGTTGAACATCCACGACGGTATGAGCTGCGCCCCCGTACCACGGTCCGCGGTCCGCTCGGTTTCGACCCACAGACCGCCCGGTGTGATCTCGATCACGCGGTTGGGACGCGGCCGCGATCCCAGCGTCATGAAGACCGGATCACGAGCAACCTCGTGTTGCAGCAGCGCCCAGAGGTCGTCAGCGAACGCCTCGCCGTCGTCCAACTGCACTTCATTGGGCGTCCAGGGTGTAACCCGTTCGTCCCGCCAGAGTTCTTCGGCCCACCGCCATGCGTCATCGAGCGCCTCTGTGTTCGAGTTGCCGACCATGTGCGTCGCGAGTTCCACGTTGCCGACCAGGCCCCGGGTGAGGTTGGCCGAGCCGATGACCGCGGCCGCTTGCTGCCCATGGCGCCCGAGGTACAGCTTGGGGTGGTAGGTACCGGAGCCGGGGTTGAGTACTGATACGTGGTTGCCATACCCCGTGGCCTGGTTCAGCGCACTGGCTGTTGTCGAACCGAACGTCGTCGTCACCAACAGCCGGGCGTTGCCGCCCAGCGCCTTGAGTTCACGGTTGAGCAGGTTGACGCCGGCGTCGGATGCGAACGCGACGCAGAGCAGGGCTACGGAGGACTCGGTCAGGGTCTGGCGGATGGAGGTGAGCAGGGTGCGGTTGGCTGTGGTGATGGTGTGGATGTGCATGGGGATGGTGGTTATTGTACGTTACAGCTCGTTAGCTCGTTCAATAGGCAACGATGGCTCATCCCACCTCGATAGGACGCAGCTGGCCCAATAGAGTGTAGGCCCGGCGCCAAACAGGGGATCGATGAGCGATTAGGTCTTCCATTCTCATGCCTAGCCTGATCGTGATGGGGGCCGGTAGGTTACCCATGACTAGCCATTGTTCGACGTGGTCGAGCAGGCGATCTAGCTGAGAGGCTGGCGTAGCGTGCATGAGGTTGGACATCAGTACCCAAACACGCTGATCGACCCCGGGCGTGGTGGTGACGATTGAGTCGAGGAGAGAGAGGATGCTTTCGGGCATTCTGTCCCAGAGGATCTCGCGGACCTCCACCGTGGAATCTTGGATGCGTGGATCATTCAGGTATCGAAGGCACAGCTCTTCCGGGGCCTCGTACCAGAGCTTCAGGTGGTTCTGCATGGGGCTGGCCGAATCCATCAGGAACTTGAACAGCCGTTCCCACTTGGCCTCGTCCAGGAACGGCCAAACCACACGGTTATGCAGCATATACTCGCAGATCGGATCGGTGGCCGCGGTGGCGTCAAGCAGGCGCCATAAACGTTCTGTATCCGCGTGGCGCTTATTGTTCGTGATCCAGAGGAGCGGGGGTATTCCGCGCAGATCCTGGCGTTCCTTCCACTGTTCCCAGCACCACTCAAGCACCTTGTCGACGTCGATGCCTGCCCGTTGGCACTCCTGTTCTAGGGCGACCATCGGGAAACGCAGTTCGGAGATCTTGTGGAGGCCCTTTTCGCGGTACGGCTCGCCGAGTTCCTCCCCCTGGTAGCAACGAACAAGTGCTGCCGGGTGTTGTAGAGGATTGAGCTCATGCGACTGCGGATACTGGGGTACCTCGCCCACTGCGTCCATCAGCCTGGTGCCGATCGCAAAAACCGCGGGTAGCCAGCGATCGCACAGCCAGTCCTCCGACCGTGTGAACTCCGAAGCGATACCCAGCAGGGTCAACGGCAGATCGGGATGGACCGTCTCGGCCGACCAGGGTCGATGAGCGGTGGAGCCGCTCGAGACTCGGTCCCCGATCCGTTCGCTGATGGCAAGCGCAGCCAGGTGGAAGCCATACTGCGAGTAGATACCTTTGCCTTCTCCCACATGCCACAGAGTCCGCTGGACGGGAGGATTGTTGAAGTAGGGCCGTACGGCGCACGCCATCTGCAGATTCCACAGCTTGATCAGCAGCGTCTCGTCCACCTCCACATCGGCGAGGACTGCCAGGCCAACAGCCCGGAAGGCTCCCTCGAGGGCGGCCACGGCCTCCGGCTGGGAGGGATCGAATTCCTCGACGGTCCGCTCGATGGTCTCCCAGTGCCCCTCCGTTGCCTGGACGATCAGTTCGTCGAGGGCTGCTTCGGGGTGGTGGCGACGTAGCAGCGCGCTTCCCACATCGGTGACGGGGCCTTCCATCAACTCCTCGAAGGCTACGGCCTCGATGAAGCCTTGCATCCATAAAGGATGAAGGCTGAGCCGCTCACGGCCATCGGCCTGGAGGACGTGGCAGCGGATCAGAACCGCGATGATCGTCGCGGCCGACCGATCGAGCAATCGCAGGGCTTCCTGTCGGTCAGCCTCGTCACCGGTTCTCAGCAACTCGGCGATTTCCTCGCGTGAGCCTTCTCCGTGGTACTCCTCGGGGACGAGTTGCTCCCAGCCCTCGCGCGTCATCTCCCGGGGCAGGTCTCGCCGCAGGCGCTCCTTTTCGAGCGCGACCAGAAGGTCGCGGCCATGGTGCTGGAGTAGCTCACGGTCGGCGGCGAATCGGTCACCCGCACCGCGGTGCCGCGAGCGCAGGAACCACCGCGCGAGGCGATCGAAGTCCGATCCGTCGTCCCGATCCGACTCCAGGAACTCGAGCCCTACCTCGTCGAGTAACGCGAACAGGTCCATCACCTCACCCGGGGTCTGGAACATGCGGTCCATATCGAGACGATCGATCAGCGCCTTCGCGTGGGCCGTGTTGAATCCTCCCCCAACCTGGACGCGAGCACCCGTCCAATGGATCAGGTCCTCGATCCAGTCCTTTGGCGGTGGCGTGTGGATGGAATTCCAGCGGATGCCCGCCTCCGAGGAAGACGCCTCCGGGCGACGAAGGTGTGGTCGCTCCCCGTACCGCCGTTCCCAATCCTCCAACACTCCGTGGCGTTCGTCCGGGGGTATGTGATCGATCCCTGGCCCCGGCTCGAAAGGGGCCGCAATGACCAGCTCCAACTCCGTGGGAAACGGATCTTTGTGAAGCTCTCCCCCGCCTTCCATGCTCCGCAAGATCACGAATGCCCTGCCGCGCGAGGGCAGCTGGCCTACCATGTCGTCCCAGTCGGACGCGTCGATGTATCGCCAGCCGTGCTGAGCCTGCAACCGCATGGCCACAGCGGCGCGCCCGGAGCCCGGGCGAGTCCGCCACCAGGCTCGCCTTGGTCCATTCCTGAACCAAAGGCCGTGTCCGTCGCCCGTCAGGAGTTCCCCTGGTACGCCGGGAAACAACGATTCGTTTGCCAGGTCCAGCGGCCGCAAGGCCGGGAACGCGGCGAACCGCCACTCGTGGGCTCGCTCGTCGCGCTGCGCGAGCAACAGGTCGATCTCCTCATCGACTGCGGCGTTCCCCCAGCCAGTGACCTCACCCAGGACCGGGAGTAACGCCCGTCCCTTGCCCACCCAGAAATCCAGCCCTGCGCCCTTGTCCAGGTTGCGCAGTTGATTCCCCAGGGAGCGCGGGTTCTTGTACTTCTTGATGCTTCGCGGCCAGCTAGAGTGCTTCATCATATTCACGGCGAGGGCATCAAATCCACGCCAGATCTTGCTGCCCGCGCCACGGGCTTCCAGTCCGTCAATCGCCTTATCCAGCCATCCCATGCGTCACCTCTAGAATCCAGCATATCCAAGGGCTTCGCGGTTCGCAACTAGCAGCATAATGCTTGCATAATGCGGCACATTCGGCAGGGCCTGAAAAGGCGGCTAGGCTCATTGTTGCGCGCTGGAGGTGACCATGACGAGACGCGAACTTTGGACCCGTCGAGAAGAGCTGGCTGACCAGCTCCAGCTCACCCATCACGCCCGCCGCCGGGCATTCGAGAGAAGGATCGAGTTGAGCTCGATCCGACTTGTACTGAAGTACGGTAGGTGGACACCCCGTCAGGGCACGATCCTGGTCCACATCGGAGCGGACGTGGCAGCGCCGGGAGGCCTCCCGGCTGACGAATGGAACGCCGCCCGCGACGTGTGCGTGGTCGTCGGCCATTGCGGCCAGATCCCGACGGTGTGGCGTTGGAGCGAGCGATGAGCGCGCACGCCCTGCTGCTCGTCCCGCCACTGCTCAAGTACACCGCCGGCCCTACGCTGGGGCCGGCGTTGCTGGCCTCCGCCGGGCAGGCTGCCGGACATTGCGTCGAGGTGCTCGACCTGAACATCCACTACCTGCGCGCAAGGGCGCCATGGCTGTTCGATGGCACTCCTACCCACTTCACCGGCGACCACGACAAGCCTCGTGAGGCGCTGCGGGTTGCGCAGCGGGAATTCTCGGCCGAACTGCTTCGAGCGTTGCCTGAGGACCGGCACGATCGGCTTGACGAGGATCCGGCGTTGACGCTGGTTTACGAGTTCGACGAGGTCGCAGCCGCGGTGGGCAGGCTCGTTGTTGGCCCGGTCGGTACATTCGTGCGGGATGCTTTTTGCGGACGCGGTCGCCCCGACGTGGTTGGGGTCTCTGTGATGTACAGCGGCCAGGTCCTGTGGGGATTGGTAGCGAGCGCGGCGGCGAAAGCCTGCTGGCCCGGGGCGAAGGTGGTCTGGGGCGGGCCGCACGTCACCGCTCTTGGCGAAACCATCGCAAGCGACCCCGTGTACGGCAGGCTGGTGGACGGGTTCGTGTGTGGGCAGGCTGAGCGGACCTGGGTAGACCTGCTGGATGCTGTGGCCGCAGGCCAGCCCATGCCGGCGCGGGTTCATGCTGCCGGGGGCGGAACCTGGGCAAGGGCGGAAGAGGCACTGGACGTAGTCCCCCGCTTCGACGATCTAGGCCTGTACGACTCCGCCCGACTCACGCTGCCGGCGCAGTGTTCGCGCGGATGCTCCCGACGATGCGATTACTGCACCTACTGGGTCATCGAGGGCCGTCGCCGCGAACTGCCCCTGGGGCCATTGCGTGCAGTGGTCGAACAGGCGGCAGCGGTGGGCGCGGCCGTGTCGTTGAAGGATAGCTACCTGTCCGTCGCACAACTCAAGACGCTCGCCGCGATCATCGGCGGACGCGTGCGTTGGAGTGCGTGCACCGCGCTCGACGAGCGGTTGGACGTGGGAATGTTGCGTGCACTGGCGGTCAGCGGCTGCGCTACCCTGGAGTTGGGTCTGGAGACGCTTAGCGCGACTGCCCAGGAACTGGTTGGCAAGATACAGGACGAGGCGCTGTACCGACGTATCCTCGACGCGGCGCAAATAGCTGGAGTGACGCTGGTGATCAACTACATCACTGGCTTTCCTGGCGAGGATCCCGCCCATGAAGGCGCCTGCCGTCGGTTGGCTGAGCAGGCCGTGGACCGTCGCCGGCCGGTACTGAAGGCCCGTTTTGAACACAACCGCTTCCAACTGGAGCGCGCGTCCCTGATGGGGCGCCGTCCTCATGCCTACGGAATTCGAGTCAACGCAACTTGGCCTTGGTCGACAGTGATGGGCTGGAGTGCTGCTAGTTGATGGCGGTTTTACCGGATACATGCAGGCGGTAGAATCTCAGGGTTTCCATACATACCGATCAGAAACGAGGAGAACCCATGGCCCGCAAGGACGCCGGATCGATCGCGCTGAAAGGAATCCGCAGCATCCTCGCTGCGGCACATTCGACCAAGCTGAACATTGCTGGGACAGATGTTGACGTGGCCGCCACGGTGATGGCCGAGCCGGATTGGCCTGGTGATGTCGACGGCCTCGACCCATCGGAAGATGGGCCGTGGCCCAAGCCCATCTCCCTGGAATGCACCTGGGAAGAAGGGTCCGCGGCGCTACGCATGGATGCGTCCATCTACAAGGACAAGATCAGCTTGTCGGTGGCTACCGACAAGACTCAGCAGCTGTTGTGCTGGAGCTCCATATCGGCTTGGGTCATTGATGCCAGCGATGGCGACACTGCCCTCTTTGGCATCGGGACCACGGTTGCCAAACGCAAGAAGGGGCCCAAGGACCAAACGAACAAGATCTTGACCAAGAAACTCAGGGAACTACTGGGAGAAGCAGGGCTGGAGAAGATCGACAACGGCAAAGCCGTGGCAGGCCACATCCAGGTTCCAGATGGCGCCATCGTTCCCGATCCATCCAAGGTCTTCAGGACCTTTGTCCACGCTTCTTTGATCAAGCTGCCCTTCTTTGTTGGCGAGGAGGGACGGGGAATCGTCGGCAAGCCACCTTTCCAGGTGGATTTTCCGGGTAGTGGAGGGGGCACCGGAGGGGGGAAGAAGGATGCACCGGGGCCAGGCGTACCTGCTGGTGGTCTCGACGAACCCCGCGTCCGGGACATCATGCGGATCCTGTGTCGGATCCCCATCGAGCGTTCTCAGCTAGCGCTCTACAAGCTCGCGGTCGATGACCCAACAAATGGGTTCAGCGCCGAACAGGGGCGGGCCACGATCGGGTACGACAGCAGTCAGTTTGCCGGCACGATGGCTGCGCTTACTGTGCGGATAAACAAGACCAGGAAGGAAACGGACGATCAGTACCAAGACAAATCGGGTCAAAATCTTGTGTTCGACATGGAGAACAAAGGCGGGCAGTGGTGGTACCGAGCTGCACCGGAACTCCTGGCCGCTATCGACCGTCTTCCCAAGCTCACCAAGTTGATGGAACAGCCGATCTCGGAGGTTCTCAAAACGGACCACATCAGGTTGGCTCTCCCCGTGGGATTCCCCACAATAGTCGGTCCGGGCCCTAGGCCCCCCAGGAGCATTCCCTACTTCGATCTCCTGGACGATATCGATGCCGAAGGCCTCATCTATCCACCAGACCTCGTCTCCAATCTGTTGCTGGCGCTACAGGCCAAACGTTTCGTCGTACTGACCGGCATCTCCGGCACAGGCAAGACCAAGATCGCCCAGGTTCTGGCAAAGCGCTTTGCCGTGCACCGCAAGGTCGCGGAGGCCAAAGACCTGGGAAACCAGGCGGTGTTGCTGACGGTGATGCCGTACATGGTCAAGTTCAATCGGATGGTGTTGCCGGCCGTGCTCGCGGCGCAGTTGCCCGGGATCCAGGAGAGCCAGGGCAGCGGTACATTGAAAGCACGTTGGCCTGGGGGCACGGTCAACCTCAGCATCTGGAGGCAGACCGCCCTGGTCGTGCTGTTCCGTGGCGCGCTTGGTAGGTGGTTCCAGGACAACCTGGCCGAAGGCGATCAGTTCATCGCCCGGCTGGAAGGTCCGGAGGGCGAACCCCCGGACACACTGGTGCTCGAGCTGGCCACCGAGGTCGAGGAGCGCGAGGTCGAGGTCACCAACTGCGAGGTCGTCGCCGTCCGGCCCGATTGGACCGACCACCGCGGGCTACTCGGTTCGTATAACCCGCTGACCAGGAAGTATCTGACCACGCCGTTCCTGCGCCTATTGCTACGGGCCAGGCTCGAGATCATCAAGGCCGAGGGAGACCAGCGGGAGCCAGCGCCATTCTTCCTGATACTCGACGAGATGAATCTGGCCCGCGTCGAGCATTACTTCGCAGATTTCTTGTCTGCGATGGAGTCAGGCGAGCCCCTGCACCTACATGACGTCCCGGAGTTGGCGGAGATTGAGACCGACGGTGGGGACGGCATGGCGATCCCGATGCAGATCCGGGTGCCGAAGAATCTGTTTTTCCTGGGTACCGTCAACGTGGACGAAAGCACCTATATGTTCAGCCCCAAGGTGCTGGACCGTGCCTTCACCATCGAACTCAACGAGGTGGATCTGGAGGGCTTGGCCGGCGCCATCGAACGGGATGGCGAACTGCTCCTGGACCAGTGGAACGGTTTGCTACCGCCCGCTGCGAAGCCAGCCAAAGATGATTGGGCTTGGCTCCATGCTCTCGATGACGACACCTACTCCGAGCAGGTCGTCGGCATCCACACGATCCTCGCCCGCAGCAACCGCCACTTTGGGTACCGCGTGGCCACCGAAGTCGCCCGTTTCGTGCGCCTGGCCGTCGAGCAGTCGAGTAGCGAGGAAAGAACATGGGTCGCCCTCGATGTGGCCGTTTTGCAGAAGGTGCTGGTCAAGCTCCATGGCACTCGTCAGGAGTTGGGATCCCTGCTCGACGACTTGCTCCTCATCGCGCTGTACGGTGTGGACCACGATGCAGATATCCAAGAACTTGCAGAGTGGCGACCGGCACCCGGGGCCGGGATAATCGAACCGGTGGCAGAGGACGCCGACTACGAAGCGTTTTTACCCCGTTCTGCGGCCAAGCTGTGGCGCATGCGTAACAAACTCAAAGAAACGGGCTTCACCTCGTGGATCGAGTAGGTCTGACCATACGCCGACGCGGTGACGAGACCCCACTCGACGGGAAAGCGCCGTGCATCTGGGATCTCGACGCGGAACATGCCTGGCTCATCGAGGGGGCCGAAGCCGACGTGAGAATGGTCGAAGACTCGGGCATCTCGTCGTGCTGCCAGCGTCTCTCCCCGTCCATGCTCGAAGTGAGGTTTGGGAACGCAGTCGGCAGGTACCAGGCTGGTCCGCTGGGCACACTGGTCGTACGCACCGGTAAGTGGACCGAGGCGGACTACAACGGGATGTTGGAGGACATCGCGGATCGCGCAGTGGCGCTGCCATTCGCGGCCGGAGCAGCCTCTTCTCTACCCTACGCCCGCAGCGATGCCGACGCTCCAGACGTCATCTACCACTCCTTCGTCTGGCTCCGGCACGTGGTGCTCGAGCACTCCGAGGCTCCCTTGGCCTCGGCGCTCCAGGCAATCTTGAGGGAGCCCCATCGCCGCATGGAACGGGTGGACCGGGTGGTCCCCACGGAGCGCGCATTGCACCTGACCCCACGGGCTATCGACGACATCCTCCAGGGCCGTGGTCCCATGATGGAGGTTGCCCGTGGCCAGGGGCTGGGCGGTGGACGGCTGATGCCAGCCGAGGTCAGCGAGTCCATCCCGCGCTCGACCGTGGACACCGCCGAGAACCGCTTCGTCAAGCAGTTCATCCTGGAGTGCGGTTACCTCATCGACGTGATGAGAGAGCGAGCAAGGGCCAAGGGCGGAACGTTTGGTGTCCGGGTGCGGTCTGATTGCGATCGGATCGAAGAGGCGCTGTGGCCATTGCGCCAATCGGCGTGGTGGAACGATGTGGGCGTCATGTCCTTCTTCCCGGCGTCGTCCACTGTGCTGCAACGCAGCCCGGCCTACCGTGAAGTCCTGCGCAACCACATCCTGATGCGGCTGGCCTCGCGGGCACTTCCCTTGGATTCGGTGACCATCGAACACCTCCTGGAAGTCCGGGATGTGGCCAGCTTGTACGAGCTGTGGTGTGCGTTCGCCGTGATCGAAGCATTCCGCAAACAGCTTGGGCAGCCTGTCGACGCGCGCCGCGTAGAACACGGCGAATTGGGCGCGACGGTCCGCTGGGGTCTACAGGCAAGATGGCAGGACGGAACCCAGGTGGCGTACAACCATTCGTTCACCCGGGGCCAGGGCTTCTACGGCAAATCGTGGTCACTCACCCTGCGCCCCGATGTGGCCGTCTGGTTGCCCCAAGGCCCAGCGGCCGGCCTTCACCTCCTCGACGCCAAGTTCAAGCTAGACGGCCCACTCCCGGGGAACACCGAAGAGCCAGCCGACACCAAAGCCAAGATCGGGGATATCCATAAGATGCACACCTATCGAGATGCGATTCCGGAGGCGCGCACGGTATGGGTGCTCTATCCAGGATCTACCTTCCGAGTGTGGTGCGAGGATGGATCGGTTGTCGATGCGGCTGATGACTTGCCGCTCGACGCCGGCGCGGTTGGTGCGATTCCCTGCCGGCCGGGGGGTGGGGTGGGTGGGTTGGAGCGGCTTGTGGCGCGGTGGGGATCCTTGGCCGTCTGAGTTGTCGTTGGTTAGGCGCGAAACAGATGTGCTCGCAATGGTTTTCTGCGTGGGGGCTCGCGGTAGTCGCGATTTGTTATTGTGACGGATTCATAGGAGAGGACGGTGGTCCAATGGCGGAGACGCATGGGAATAGGACCTATGCATTCTGCCGATGCCGTGAAATCGGAGAACCTCAAGAAAAATCAATAGGTTATGGCCTACTCGATCGACGGTCCATGACGCTACAACTGGCTGTCTGACGGTCCATGGGAGGGCAGAGGGTGGGCAGGTTGGGCGCCTTGCTCTGCGGATTCCTTTGCGGTTTGCTCGCGGATTTGCTGCTCGAATTCGAGGTATGTCGTGGGATCGGGGTCCACCAGCGTGCATGACTCCGAGGTGAACTCGCGGACGCTGGCGCACAACGAGACGATGTCCTGAACTGTCCAGTGGTCTCCTGGGACGAGATAGATATCCGTGTCCCAGGTTAGTTGCCGGCCCAGCTTGCGCATCGGTTCGCCCGTGTTCGCGACATGCCACGGGCTCGGCGAGGCGAGACTGGTCACGAGAATCCCATCGTCGGTGTCAACTAGCCAGACTGAGGACCCATAGGTTGAATTCATGATGAGAGGCCACTCCCTATTGGCATAAATCCCACTTTGCCAGCGGAAGTGCATGGCTGGTGTGGAATGGCGAGCCAGAACATCGCTCGGGGCTGTCCATCCGTCGGACAGCAAGAAGTAGAAGTCGCCACGCTGAAAATATCTTCCGCTCTCAAGCCAGTGCAGGGAACTGATCTCCGATGCCAGCATCCCCTGTGGAACAGCGAAGACCAGCTCAGTACCGTGGCCGAGCGGTAGGTCCGGGGTGAGGGGATACATCGGGCAGGTGGGTTGGCCAGCTGGGCCAGTAGAGAGTCCCAACTCGTCGGAGTACTCAGGCAGGACCGCCCGCACTTTCCATGCGCCGTCTTGGTGTTGTGCAAGACAGGTGTTTCCAGGGAGCGGAATCATCCGCGGTAGCCAGGCACTTCGCTCAGCGTCGCCATCCTTTCCGATAGGGAATGCGAGTGATATTTCTGGGTCGCTCAAGCGACGCGCTTCAGGGAGTGGCTCCAGCGATCGGACTCGCGTCTGGACGAGAAGCCCAGCCAGGCCACCGAGGAGAACTGGCGCGAGTGCAAAGGTCGCGAAGATTTTCACGCCGCGAATGGGACCTTTGCGGGTTGCAATCTGCCTACCCAGTAGCCCCGGAATTCCGGTGGTGAAGACGATGGCTACTGCGACCAGACCGAATTTCCAACCATGACTGAGCATCACGAATCTGATGTGACCAAGCGCTAGGATTACCGATTTCCGCTCGGCAGTGGCCGTCGCTATGGACTGGAAACCCAACCAGTTGGCGTAGAGCATCATGCAAACCACGATGAGAACCGTGGCCAGTAGTGAACATGAAAAGATGGTGAGGTGCTCCCAGCGGTTGAGGCGCCTGAGCGAGGCGAGGACGAGGCACACGATTCCGATGGCGGATACAGCCAGCAACAGCTCGAGCCATCCGTTCATCGCTGAGCGAAATCCCAGCCATCGCCAACCGGTGGTTGCGTCGTAGGCCACAGCAGCACTGGCTGTGATCATCGCGGTGAACCCGGCGAGGGCCATTCGATTCAGATCGAGTGAGCGACCCCCTGAAGAACCTTGGCCTAGCAGAACGATCGTGAGACCGAGTGATTGGACAGCCAGCAGGGCCGCTGTCGCCAAGAACCCCAGCATCAGTGGGTTCAGAGTAAGAACGAGACCGGTGTACACGTTGGCGTAGTGCGGTCTCTCAGGCAGGACTTGTCCGACCATGCGGAGAGTCAGCAATGCGCCAGCGAAACCAGAACAGAGCATCAGTCCAGGCGCGACCATCCACCACCAGCCCTGGACCGATTGGAGTCGCCAGACGCGCAGAAGGTTTCGGACCAGGATGACCAAGCCGCCGATGGCCACAGCAAGGACGGCCCAACTCGCCACGCCGGAGCGATCTGAAATCATCGTGAGCCACGACCAGGTCAACTGATCCCTCCTGAGGGTGCCTGTTCAGTGGCCAGAACACCTCAGCGACTTTTTCCCATTCGCGGATCCTATGCCCAGCGTCAAGTTCATCTCTCCAGTGGCGACAATTACATCTCCCCAAT
>CAZDDH010000075.1:0-28633 GCA_964504165.1 uncultured Rickettsiales bacterium
CGCCCCAGGTAGAAGCTGAACTTGCCGTCGATGAAATCAAAGCGCATCTCCCGGGCAGCCTCGTCCACCAGGATCGATTCAAAATCCAGGATCTGCGGGCCATCTTGATAGGTGAGCTTCTCGTCGGCGAGTAGCACCACCGCTGCGGCACCGTCACCGAACAGGGAGTTGACGACTCCCGTACGCACGGTCATGTCGAACACGTAAGCCGCCGAACAGATCTCGCAAGCCAGCATGAGCGCCGGGCGTCCGGGATTGGCTGCCGCGTACTGGGTGGTGGCCATCAGGCCGTTCATGCCACCGTTGCAGCCCATGCCCACCAGGTCGATGCGGTTGGTGTTGTTGCGCATCCCCAGCTCCGGCACCATCAGCGCCGACAGACCCGGGCAGAGGAACCCCGTCGAGGTGACCGTGCAGAAGAAATCGATCTGATCCGCGTTGAGACCGGCCCCCGCAAGGCACTTGCGAATGGCGTCTCCGCCGATGTCCATGGAGTAGTCGTTGTGTTTTTGCAGCAGTTCCTCGCCCGACTCCTCGGGCATGGATCCGTCCGGCAGCGGGTCGGGCAATACGAGATGCCGTTGCTGGATATGGGCGTTCTTGAAGAATCGCCGGATGATCTTCACCTCGCACTGGAACAGATCGACGATCTCCTGCTGGGTATAGGTCTTGGGCGGATTGGCGGTGCCGACGGAAATCAGTCTCGGCCGCGGAGGTCCCGACGTGGTGCTCATGGGGCTCCTATCGTTCCTGCGAGCCGGGGGTTGACCCCCGGCCGCCGGGATAGAGTACGGCCTGCGCGGTGATCGCGTAGGCCTTGCCGTCGCCTTCGGGTATGGCCAGCTCGATGGCCTGCTTGGCCAGCCTCAACGCGAGCGGATCCCGGTCAGCGACGGCCTGCAGCAGTTCCTTCACGCGGTCTTCGAGCCGCTGCGGTTCGACGATCTCGTTCACCAATCCCCACTGGAGAGCCCCGGCGGCGTCCAGCTGCTGGCCCAGCAGGATCATCTGCCGCGCCATGCCGGGGCCGACCACCCGCGGCAGACGGAACGTACCGCCAGCGGCGGGGAGGATACCGAAGCTGGTCTCCGGGAAGGCGAACAACGACCTCGGGGTGGCGATGCGCACATCGCAGGCCAGCGCTAGCTCCAGCCCTCCACCTACGGCAGGACCGTCGATGGCGGCGATGGTGGGCAACGGGCAGCGGGCCAGGTTTTCGAAGAGGCTGGCACTCTTCAGATCCAGGGCGTCTGCACCCGATCGGGAGCGCAGTTCGTGGAGGTCGGCGCCGGCGCAGAATTTGCCCCCGGTCGTGCTGGTCACGACGATGGCCCGGGTGGTCCCGTCGGCCACGAAGCCCTCGATGGCGGCACGCATCTCGTCGAGCATGGCGTCCAGGTAGGCGTTGGCGCGATCCGGCCTGTCCAGCGCCACGATCCCGGCGCCACCTTCGGCACGAATACGGAGCCCAGCGCTGTTGGCCATGATGGATCCCTCGCCAGAGAAAGAGGCGATTATAGCACCGAGGATGCGCGGTCCAGCCCCGCATAAGGCAAAACGGTAAACTGTCTGGTACAACGGCTGTTGCTACCAAGGAGACGACATGGCCGTCGCTCGGTTCCGTTTGACTCTCTCGATCCGCGAGGCGCGCTACTTCATGCGCCATAGCGTCAAGCTGCGCACGCCGGCGCAGGAACGCTTCGAGCGGGTTTTCGCCCGGGATATCCTGGGAGACCGTCGGGTATTCCTCGCACCTTCCGGCCGTATCGCCGAGTACTGGATCCTGGCATCCATGGGGATGAAGCCCGGCGACGAAGTGATCACCCAGGGTTTCAACTTCCCGGCCGTTCCTGCGGCCATCGAGGCCGCCGGTGCCGTGCCCATCTTCGCCGACCTTCGGCCCGACACCTTCGAGATCGATCCGGCCCAGCTCGAGGAGAAGATCGGCCCACGCACCCGCGCCGTGATCGTCACCCATCTCTACGGCAATCCCGCCGAGATGGACCCCATCATCGAGGTCTGCGAGCGCAAGGGTGTGCCCATCATCGAGGACTGCGCACAGGCGGTGGGAGCAAGCTACCACGGACGCAATCTAGGTACGCTGGGCCTCGCCTGCTACTTCACATTCGGCCCGACCAAGAACATCACGCTGCTGGGCGGCGCTGCAGCCGCCACCGGGGATCCCGAGCTGGGAACGCGCATCGCCGAGTTGTCCCAGCGTCATCCCAGGACCAGCATCCTTCAGTCCCTCAAGTTGGCCGCGAAGGCCGCTGGGATGACCTTCGTCACCAGCCCCGTGCCCTTCAACCTGGTGACCTATCCGGCGATCCGAACCCTCAGCGCCGGTGGCGGGGATCCGGTCCACACGGTGATGGCCGAGAAGGCCGAACCCCTATCCGGCATCGAACAGACGCCGCTCCCGTCGGGGCCGATGGCCGGCGTGGGCCTCGCACAGCTGGAGCGGGTCGAGGCACTCAACGCGGCCCGCGCTCGCAACGGTTGGGCCCTGCGCGAACGGCTGCAATCGGTGGAGGGCATCGTGCTGCCCCCGTCCGTCGACGGCAACGTGTACCTCAGCTTCCCCGTATTCCACCCCCGCCGGCTGGAGCTGTCCCAGGAATTGCAGCGTCGCGGAGTGGATACGGATCTGGGCTTCATGTGCGACTGTTCCCAGCTGACGATGTTCTCCCGGTCGATGGGGCACAATCCCCACTCGGACCGCGCGGCCAACGAGATCCTGCATCTCCCCGTCCATCCGTTCCTTCGCGAACGGGATCTGGACCGGATCGAACGTGAGTTGCGGGAAGCGTTGCGACGTGTCATGTAAAACTGGATGACGTCTGCTGACGATCCCGGAGCGACCGCGGTCCCCTGGCCGACCAAGGTTTCCTTCATCCTCACCGACCTGTGCAACCTGCGCTGCCGCCACTGCTACGCCTGGAAGACGAACGAACGCCGGGTGCTCTCCACCGAGCTCATCGTCGATACATTGGACGAACTGGGTGAATGGGCTGGCCCCTACAAGCTGTTCCTCTCCGGGGGCGAGCCGACCCTGCACCGTGGGCTGGTGGAGATCGTCGGCGCGGCGTCCCGCAAGGGCGGTTTCGTGTCCATCGCCACCAACGGTATCCGCATCGACGAGAAGCGGGCCGAAGAGCTGGTCCTGGCGGGGCTGGGGCACGCCGATATCTCGCTGGATGGGCTGACCCCCGAGGTACACGACCTGATCCGCGGCCGCGTCGGTGCCCATGCCCGCGCCGTGCGCGCCGCCCGCTTGCTGGACCGGTTCCGCAGGGAACACGGCAAACAGACCTACCTGAACCTCCAGGCGACCATCACCGCGTTCAACGTGCACGAGCTGCCTGGCCTGGCCCGCTGGATCCGAGAAGAGGGCCTGGGCCAGCTGCTGCTCCAGCCGCTGGCGGCACCGTTTTGGTCGAACCACGACCGGGCCTGGTTGATGCGCAGCGATCTGTGGCCACGGGACACGGAAGCCGTACACGCCGTGCTGGACGAGCTGATCCAGATGAAGCGGGATGGATGGCCCATCGACAACAGCGTCGATCACATCGAGGGCATCCGTGAGTTCTACGGCTGGGCGCCACCGGCAGGATCCGAAACCCTGGTGGACGAGGACTTCGTGGGCGACCTGGGACGTCCTGCCCCGATGGACGGGGAGCGGGATGTGGCCGTGGACGAGGTCCCCCGGGAGCGCCAGGCTCCATCGGACGAGGACACCACGGACGCCTCACGCCTCGATGCCCGCTACCTGGCCGGGGTGGAGAACCATGGGGAGCTGGGCCCCAAGCAGCTGTTTGCGGCACTGGACATCAACGAGGTCCCGGCGGATGTGCGGCCCGAACGTATCGATCGCTGCTCCATCGGCTGGAAGGTGCTCAACATCAACCACCTGGGAGATGTCAGGCTGTGCCACGACATGCCCCCCATCGGCAACATCAACCGCACTAGTTTGCGGGAGATCTGGACCTCCTCGCGGGCCTCATGTGTCCGCGAGCTGATAGCCCATTGTCACGAAGGCTGTTTCCTGCTGAACTGCAACTACTGCGATTGACACGGATCTGCTTAACCTGGAGGCGTCGTGAATCCCCGTTATTTTTTTCCTCTGGTGATCGGTGTGTTGGGCCTAGCGACCGCCTTCGCTGCCTGTGTCCCCCAGCCGGGCAAGGGCGAAAAGCCGGGTGAACCCGGCGCAGGCGTCCCCGAGGCGCCCCCCGGGAGCGTCCCCGGTGGCGACGGCGCCGCTGGGAACGCCGGTTTCATGTTTGACATGGCGGCCATGAGCGGCCGCAAGAGCCAGGCCGAGATCGCCGAAGCCGAGCACGTCAGCATCACGGGCCAGATCACGGGTGAGTGCGCGGGGACCCTGCGCATCGACCTCATCGAGCAGGACTTCCAGACGGACGACCCGTCCGAGACGAACCGCCCGTTGAGCACGCTGGAGGTCGAAAAGCCCGGTCCCTTCACCATGGTATCTCCGTCGGGAGTGAACGTTTCCATCGGTGCCGCCTGTGACGGGGACAAGGATGGCGTGATCAACGGGAGCGCCGACGGTTTCGTGTTCCCGACAGCCCTGAACAAGCTGTGGGCAGACCTGGAGGGCGTGCAGTTGCAGCTGGCCAGCCTCAACGCGCCCCCGCCGCCGCCGCCCGGCTCCGTCTCTCCCCCGTCGCCCGACGGCAAGGCCACCGAGGGCAAGCCGGCCGAACCCCCGAAGGAGGGTGCGCCGCCGGTGCCCCCTGCTGGAGCCGCCCCTGTGGCTGGCGAAGCAGCCAAGCCCGACAAGCCGGCCGGGGAGTAGCCGATGGTGCAAGCGACGGACGGCGAACGGCGGGACGACATCCCCCAATGGCGTTTTGGCGCGGCGCTGCGTTCCCTGTTCCACCCGGCGATGTACCGCATGGTGCTGTTCATCTACATCCCGTTCCTGATCCCCACAGCGGTTGGGATCATCTATTTCGGGACCTGGCTGGATGGAAAACTGGGTTGGGACTTCTTGCCCGGAGCCCCGTGGAATGCTGTGCTGTTCGGCGTGCTGCTGTCCGCCGGATTAGCCCTCGTCTGGTGGTGCTACTCCTACATCATCATCGTGGGGGAAGGCGGCCCTGCGCCGCTGGTGGCGCCACCGGCCAAGCGGCTGGTGTTCGGCGGCCCCTACGGGCTCAGCCGGCATCCATCGGTGGCCGGCAAGGTCCTGGGCGTCGTGGCCGTTGCCTTCCTGCTACGTTCCCACACCTTCCTCTGTGTACTGCTCCCGGTGGGGCTGACGATCTCGTTGCTGGAGAAGTACTTCATGATGGAGAAGCGGGACGTGAAGCACTTCGGGCCGGTCTATGCCGAGTACGTGGCCCGGGTCCCATTCTTCATTCCCCGCATCGGTGACATCATCCGGCTGATCCGCGAGGGTGACCGGGACGTGCCCGTTTTGGAACTGTCCGACATCCCCGGCGCCGGCGATTCAGACGAACCCTGACCCTGCGTTGCACGGCTCCCCCGAGGCGAGGTTCCTACGCCGGTACTGGAAGTGGTAGCATGGTACCGCTCAGAGATCGTGTAGTGGGGGCATGGCTATGCCCTTGCATTCTGTACGCTGATGGTTGTGAATCACCGTAGGGGCCCGGCACCTTCTTGGAGGAAGACATGCGGAACATCTATCTCTTGCTGGCGGCGTGCGCGCTGCTCTTTGCCTGGGGTTGTGAAGGCGACGACGACGATCTGAACCCAGTTCAGGACGACAATGAGGGCAACGAACCCGGCGAGTGCACGGATGGCGCCGACAACGACAGCGATGGCCTGTTCGACTGCCTGGACCCCGACTGTTTCGGTAGCCCCGACTGCCAGGGCGACGATGACGACGACGACACCGGCGATGATGACGACACGGGCGACGACGACGACGACGACACGGGCGACGACGACGACGACGACGACGACACGCAGCCCGACGACGACGACGACGACGACACTCAGCCCGGCACCTGGGTCGACGTGGACTGCGGCACCCTGAGCACCTGCGGCGTGCGCTCCACCGGCACGGTGCATTGCTGGGGCGACAACAGCGAGGGGCAGAGCAACGCCCCGGCCGGCGGCCCCTACCGCGAGGTCTCCATCGGCGAGATGCACGCCTGCGCCCTGGACAGCAACATGCAGGCCACCTGCTGGGGTATGGACGACGTGAACCAGGTCTCCGGGCTGATCAATCAGGACTACCTGTCCATCAGCGCCGGCGCCCGTCATACCTGCGGCATCACCTCCAACGGCGACATCACCTGCTGGGGCGACGACACCCACGGCCAGATCACCCCCATCAACCCGGGCGGTGGCTACGAGTACGTGGCGGCCGGCTTCTTCCACAGCTGTGCGACCAAGGGCGGCGGCGACGTCTTCTGCTGGGGTTCGGATTCGGAAGGGCAGGTCACGGGCACCCACCCGCAGTTCATCTCGCCCACGATGGTCTGGCCCGGATTCAACTTCACCTACGCCCTGCTGGGCAGCGGCGACGTGATCCGCTGGGGCGCCGAGTTCACCGAGGACTCACCGGAGCTGCCGATGGAGCAGCTGGACGCCTGGTTCGACCACGCCTGTGCTGTGGATTCTTCCGGCGACATCACTTGCTGGGGCAACAACAACGACTTCGGCCAGAACGTGGATGTGGCGGGTAGCTACGTCCAGGTCTCGGTGGGCACGGAGCACACCTGCGCCATCGATACCGCCGGCGAGATGAGCTGCTGGGGCGGCAACACCTACAACCAGTGTGACGTGCCCTTCAACTAGCCCCGCTCAGTTCCCCCGCCTCTCCAACACGTAGACAATCACCGGGTCCGGGTACCCCTCCGTCGTGTAGTGCAGGGTCTGCCGGAGGTCCCAGCTGCCGGGAAGCAGCCCCACGAACTCCTCGAAGGTCCGGGCGAACACCAGCTCCGGCATGGCCTCCCCCGCCTGATCGATGTAGGGCGGGTCGAAGTTGATGTACCCGGCGTAGAAGTGGAACACCACCAGCAGGTCTAGCTGGGCCCCGGCGGTTTCCATGTAGTCGTGGGGCAGGAACCGCATGTCGACGACGTCCAGCCCGCCCAGGCGCGCCACGGCAGCGGGGTCGAGGAACGGATTGGCGGTGTGGCTGACGAAGGGAGCGCGGTGCTTCAGGCGCACGGCGTCGATGCGCACGAGCTCGTTGCAGTCGTTGAACCGCGGGCCGCCGTGGGGGAGGCTCAGGTAACCGATACGCGCCGGCGCGTCGGCCCCACCTGCTGGTAGGGCGTCCAGCACCTGCTCGGCGAGCCCCGGGAAGGGTGCCGGCCGGGGTGTGCGAGCCCAGATGACCCCCTCCTCCTGGCCCAGGACCTGCACTAGGCGATCGCGGCGCTGCTGGGACGCGGCCGAGTCCCAGCTCAACACCCAGAAGGTGGACGCGGCGATCCCGACCCACAGGACAAAGACGATGCGGCGCTGCCATGGCCCCAGCACGCCGAGCGCCAGGGCGATGATCAGGGCCCACAGGGGTAGCATGGGCTGCTCGAAGCGCACCTCCTTGGACGAGATGAACGTGAGCAGCACCATCGCGCCGCCGGCGGACAGATAGAGTAGGCGCCGGTCGAGACGGTGCTCCCACACCAGCTGGTGCCGGCGCCAGACCAGCAACGGTGCGGCCAGCGCCAACCCCACCAACCCCAGGATCCCGAGGTTGGCGGCAGCCACCCGCAGATAGTACGTGAGCCATAGCCCGCTCCACGCCGGGTAGCTCTCGAAATGGGGCTTGGGGTGGCCATCGGGGAACGGGATGGTGCCCGGCGCCAGGTGCGCCGCCAGCTCCTGCAGCACGGTGCCCACGCTCCCGTGCATCCACAGGTAGGCGAGTAAAACCGCAGGGATGCAAGCCAGCGCCAGGTTCAGCAGCCGGTGGGGCCTCGCCACCGCCTCCCGCGACTCCCGCGCCCACAGCATCCATGCCAGGTAGGCCAGCGGGACCGTCAGGTAGAACACCACCAGTGCCTTGACCAGGATCGTCAGGCCAAACGCCATCCCCAGCCCCACCGCCCACCCGCGGCGGGAGAACCCCTCGCAACGCATCATCAGCCACAACACCAGCGGCAAGCAGCAGGCCAGCGGGAAGTACTGGCTGTACAGGCGCAACGACCCGTAGGTGCCGGGGAACAGCAGCCAGATGACCACGGCCATGGCCGCCAGCTCCCAGGCCAGGGGCGAGCCCATCCGCTCCGACGACCGGTGGACCCTGAGCATGACGGCCACCACGCCCACGATCCCCACCACCAGGAACAGGAAGTTGGCGTAGAACGGCGCCCGCTCGCCGCCGCCGAACACCGCGGCCCACAGGGCGCTCACCCCGTAGACGGCCCGGGGCCACATCAGATGGCTGCCGGCTTGGTTGTTGAGCAGGCGGACGGTCTGGACGACCTTGCTGCACCACCCCCGGTCGCTTTCCCAGGTGGCCCGGGCCAGATTACGCAGGTCCGCCGCCTCGTCCAGGTGGTAGACCACATCGAAGGCCGCGTAGTCCTCGTTATGGCCGATCCAGGTGGCGTTGTGCACCGCGTAGAGAACCAGGAATCCCAGCAGCAAAGCGGCGAAGATCCAGATCCTGCGGTAGCTACCCATGCCCAGCACGCCTCTCCAGGTCAGCCTGATGGACAGGGTAGCAAGGTTCCCGCCGTGGAGTTTGATAAGCTCGGCCACCATGAGAACCAGGCACATCGGGTGGTTGGCGGCGGCGCTGCTGGCTCCGGCTCTCTGGCTTGACGGCTGCTCGGGGGGCTGCGGTGGCTCCAGCTCGCCCCTCGAACTGCAGCAGACCGAGCTGGTGGCGTTCACGTCACCCGATGCCCACGTGTGGACGCTGCAGCCGGGCGTGCTGGCCCAGGGGCTGAGCACCCTGGGCCTGTCCGTGCGGGGCGATGGGGAGATCTGGGTCACCGGCGTGGATCACCTGCACCCGCTGGGTTTCTTCGAACGGCGTGGGGGGGCCAAGGTGCGGGGCCTGCGCTTCTCCGGCGGGGACTGGGAACCCCACACCTGGTCCCTGGAGGGGCCGGAGGACGCGGACATCATCGATCCCCAGTGGTTTGGCGACGAGTTGTGGTACGTGGCCTGGAAGGGGGAGGGGGATCCGGCCCACCACCAGCAACCCAACCAGATCCGCAGTCTGCCCGGCCCGGTGGTTCGCCACGAGGCCAAGGGACTGGTGGACCCCACACCGGTGGAGTTCCTCGGTGAGACCTATCTGTTCGCCAATATCTGGGGGCGGGGCGTGATCCAGCTTGCCGGGGATCCCTACCGGGAGCTGTGGTGCTGGGAGGGCGTGACCGTGCCCTTTGCCACGGTGGTGGGCGACGAGCTGTGGCTCCTGGCCCAGAAGGAGCTGGGCCCCAAGCGGCAACCGGTGGTGAGCCGCTCGAAGGACGGCCGCAGCTGGACCGAGTTCGAGCCGATGATCCCGTGGGACTCGGTGGGGAGCTGCACCAGCCCGGTGATGGCGCCCATGGACGACGGTTGGATCCTGCTGTGCGTGGTCGAAACGTGGTGATATTACAGCAGTTTCTGGGCCTCTACGACGGGTGGGCAATTCGCCATCCTAGGGGTGCCAGGCTCTTCACACGGTTGGCCCTGCCGGCCCTCCCGCTGGCCCTGTGGATCGCAGTTGTGGCGCGTTCCGGGCGCTGGCCATCCGGGGACGGGCCCCACGTGCTGGGCACCTCCATGAGCCTTGCTCTCTCCTTCCGGCAGCTGGATGTCGCCGGGACGCTCGCCTGCTGGTGGTCCCTGCTGGAGCCCCACCCCCCCGGAGCCTATCTGCCGGCCACGTTGGGGTACCTGGTGGCCGGGACGGCGTGGCACCACGGGCACCTGCTGGTGGCCGCTGTGCTGTTGTGGCTGTGTTGGGACGGCGTCCGCCGCCTGGGCGGAGGCTCGGTGGGGGCTCTGTTCCTCGCCTGCACGCCCCTACTGTGGGTGCAAGCCGAGTCCTACGGTCTGGACCTGCTGGCGGCCGCTTGCGTGGTGCAGGCCGTCAGTCATCTGGTGGCGAGCCGGCGCCTGAGCGTCACTGGGCACGCCGTGGGCTGGGGCGCATGGACCGGCGCGGCGCTGATGGTGAAGTACACGGCGCCCATGTTCCTCGTCGCGCCGGGGGTGCTGGCCTTGTGGTGGGGCTTGCGGGGCCGGCAGGTGCGGCCGCTGGCCTGGGGTTTGGCCGCTCTGGTGCTGGTGGCCGGGCCCTGGTATGCGACTCACCTGGCACCATTTTTGGAGTACGTACGCTACAGCGGGGACGCGGGCAACGAGATGATGGCCCTGCATACGCCCCTGGTCCATCAGGCGTGGTGGAGCGCCGACCGCTGGCTGTGGTACCCGGCGGCGGCCATCGACTGCTGGGGCTGGCCCGGCCTGCTGGCCCTCGTGCTGGGAACCCTGGCCTGGCGTCGACGGGCGTCCGTTCCCCGGGGCTTCTGGCCGGCGATCCTGGCCGCCGGGG
This sequence comes from uncultured Rickettsiales bacterium, assembly GCA_964504165.1. Taxonomy (GTDB): domain Bacteria; phylum Myxococcota_A; class UBA796; order UBA9615; family CAYRNR01; genus CAZDDH01. The sequence goes on from CAZDDH010000075.1 coordinate 10,508, forward strand.
TGGTGGGCTGGCTGATGTTGTCCCAGCAGATGGCCCGCCAGGACCGATACCTGCTGTCCCTGTTCCCCCTGCTGGCGGCGGTCATCGGGACCAGCCGGATCCGGGGATTCCTGGCGCCGGTGGCCCTGATCACCCTGTATGGAACCGCCGCGCTGTTTTTCACCTGGCGGGACGTGCCCCCCACCCGCGACTACGGCCATGCGCTGGCCGGCGCGGGCCAGGACTGGCCCTGGCCCCAGGAGGCCTATCAGCCCACCTCGCTCCACCCGCAGGCCTGGGAGATCGACCAGGGACTGCGCCGCCTGCGCGACGCCCACGGGCGGGATGATGGCCCCATCGGCGTGCTGGTGGACGACAGCATCAGCGGCCCCGGCTTCGGGACGATCCTCAGCCGTTCATCCGCCCTCGGGTTCCGCTGGCAGCTGAACTCGGTGATCTTGCTGGACCCGTGGAACTGGCGCGGTGGCCCGGTGCGCACCACCGTTCTGTACGGCACCTGCGCCGATCCGGCGCGGGAGGCGGACGAATTCGAGACCCTGTTCGTCGTGTTGCGTCCAGACGACGCGATGAAGGCGGCTTACCTGGCGTCGTCGGGCCGTTCCCTGGTCGACCAGTGGTCCATCCCCGGGGGATGGGAGGGCCGCATCTACCGATGAGAGGCCGGCACGGGTTCTGCCGCGCCGAGGCGCTTCTTGACGGTGGCCGAGACCGCTTCCTATGCTTGCCGGCAGCGTCCACAGTTCCGCCAACCCGACCGGGAGGATCCGTGACCCCTCGTTTGCTTTGCCTGATGATGCTCGCTGTGTTCGGTGGGCTCGTGTCCTGTCTCCCCACCCAGACCAACGAACACCAGGGTCCTGCACCCGAGAAAGAAAAATCGGTCAAGACGGACGGCGCGGTGCAAGGCTCCTCCGGCGTCGTGTGGGAGTTCGACCTCGAGGCCATGTCCGGGCAGGTCCCCCAGGACGAGATCGCCAAGGCGGATCACATCGTGTTCAAGGGGGAGGTGCAGGGCAGTTGCCAGGGGTTGCTGCGCATCGACGTGCTGGACATGAGCGTTGCCCAGGATGGAGCGGCCGGCGGCGGTACCCGGCCGTTGACGACCCTCGAACTCGAACAGGTAGGGCCTTTCGAGATCCTAGTCCCCGAGGGGGTCGAGGCGGGGGTAGGGGGCTGCTGCGACAACGATCGTGACGGGAAGATCATGCCGGTCGTCGACACCTTCATCCTGCCCGTCGCCGTCCGGAAGCAGACCGCGGGCCTGGGCACGGTCCTCACCCTGGGCGCCATCCCGACCCCGGGCCAGCCACCCGAACCGCCCCCAGGCGGGCCGGACAAAAACAAGTTCGAGGAAGCCAAAGCCCCGGAAGAGACCTAGAATTGCCACCCGCTGGCGGCGCACGGAGCGCCCCGGTCGGGCCGGTACGCGGGATCGGGAGCGCATGACCATCGAGCAAAGGCGATTGGGTCGGACGGAGCTGCAGGTCAGCGCCCTGGGCCTCGGTGCCATGGGGGTCATCGGCCACAACCACCAGGACCTCCGGTCCTCCGCGCGTATCGTCCACCGTGCCCTGGAGCGGGGCGTCAACATCATCGACACCGCCGCGTCCTACTTCGACAGCGAGGAGGTGCTGGGGCATGCGCTGGAGGGGCGCCACGCCGATGTGGTGCTGGCGACCAAATCCTTCATGCGGCGAGGCCGGCGATTCCGCTCGGAGTTCGAACGCAGCTTCCGCCGGATGCGCACCGAGCACATCGACCTCTACCAGCTGCACCATGTCCAGTACCGCCACGAGCTAGATCAGGTGCTCGGCAAGGGCGGCGCTTACGAGATCCTGGAGCAGGCCAGGCAACGCGGCCAGATCTCCTTCATCGGCATCACCTCCCACCACCCGGGCATCCTCGTGGAGGCCCTCGAGACGGGCCTGTTCGACACGGTCCAGTTCCCGTTCAATCCCATCGAAGCCAACCACTTCAAGCCCGTGCTGGACAAGGCCGTCGAGTTGGACGTGGGGACCCTGTCGATGAAGCCGCTGTCCGGTGGACGGCTGAGCTCTGTCGCGGCGGCCCTCCGCTACTCGGCGAGTTACCCCATCTCCACGGTCCTGGCCGGCTGTACCACGCTCGAACACGTGGAGATGGACGCCGACGCCATGAGCGGCGACCTGCAGCTCACCGACGAGGAACGCACGGCATTGGAGGAGGAGATCAGCGCCCTGGGCGACCTGTTCTGCCGGCGGTGCCGCTACTGCGAGCGGGTCTGCAAGCAGGGCCTACCCATCTCGGACATCTTCCGCTGCCACGACTACCTGGTGCTCAACCAGAACTACGCCCGCGGGGAGTACCGCAAGCTCGGCAAGCACGCCGATAGCTGTATCGAGTGCGGTGCCTGCGAGGAGATTTGCCCCTACGATCTGCCGGTACGGGACATGCTGGATACGGCCCACGGGCAGCTGACCCGCAACCGCCTGATGGACCTGGCGGTGCGTGCCATGCACCGCACGGGCACCTATGACCTGACCCGAAGGGTATACTTCCGCGTTCGGGGTGCGCGTGGATTGCCCAAGCACCGGTATCTGCATCGCAAGGACATCAGGCGGCGACGGGACCGATGAGAATAGCGTTCATATCCCTGTATGACCTGGAGAACAACGCCGTGAGGCAGCTGGCCCACTATCTGCGCCAGCAGGGGCACCCGGCGCTGGAGGTCTACTTCAAGGACTGGAAGAACAACGGCCTGGTCTGGCCGAGCCACGCCGAGCTGCGCAACCTGGCGCGCGGCCTCAGGCGTTTTGGCGCCGAGGTCATCGGCCTGTCGCTTCGCGCTTCCGCCTACCTGGAGGTGTGTTCCTACATCATCGACACGCTCCGCGAGGAGCTGGGCGTGCCCATCTTGCTGGGGGGCGTGCACGCCAGCTTGTGCCCCGAGTCTTCATCCCAGATCGCCGACTACGTGGTGCGGGGCGAGGCCGAAGTCCCCGTCACCGGGCTCCTCGACGATCTGGAGGCCGGTGGTGACGGCCGTCACGTGCCCAACATCTGGGCCACCATCGACGGCACCGTCCATCGCAACGACATCGGGGAACTGGTGGAGGACCTGGACCTGACCTCGACCAGGGATTTTGGGCACCCGGACAAGCTGGTCGTCGATGGCACGATGACCTCGAGCCGGGATCCGATGCTCAACGACAGCATCTACCTGATCATGGCGTCCCGCGGCTGCATGTTCCATTGCTCGTTTTGTTACAACAGCACCTTACGCAAGCTGTTCAAAGGCAAGGGCAAGTACTACCGCTACCGGTCCGTCGGCCATGTCATCGACGAGCTCGTCGCCGCCAAGCGGCAATTCAAGCGGCTGCGGCGGGTGCGCTTCGACGACGAGATCTTCCCACCGGACCAGGCCTGGATCGATGAGTTCGTCGAGCGTTATCCGCGGGAGGTCGGGCTGCCCTTCGAGTGCTTCTTGGAGCCCCGCGTGGTCAGTGAGGAGCGGCTCAGCGGGCTGGTCAAGGCGGGGCTGGACGTCGTCTACATGGGGGTCCAGGCCAATGACCGGGTCTCCAAGCAGCTGTACGATCGCCGTGCCTCCAACAACGGCATCCTGGAGACGGCGCGGCTCTACCACAAGCTGGGCATCGACGCCCGCTACCAGGTGATGATCGACGATCCGTTCACCACCGAGCAGGACAACAGGGATCTGTTCGACATGCTCAACAGCTTCCCGCGCCCCTTCCGCGTCTATCTGTTCTCCATGACGGTCATGCCGGGCACGGAGCTGGAGACCAAGCTCCTGGATCAGGGGCTGATCACCCCCGACGAGGTGGAGGGAGCGGCCACCAAGACCTTTTACCAGTACCGGGTCAGCCTGGACTGGGATCGGCCCCCCGAGCAGCTGTTCTGGGCCGCCATGTTCGTGCTGGTGAACAAACCGGGGTTCTCGCCCCAGATGCTGGAACGCATGGCCGACAGTGACTACCTGCGCGCTCACCCCCGCGTGCTGGCTCAGCTGGCGTCCGTCTCCAACACGGCGTCGATGGCCGCCATGGTGCCGTCCTCCATCTATCGCGGGGAGATCGGCGCCCGTGTGCTGCGCCGGTTCTGGACACCGGGGCACTGGATCACGGCTTGATGGCCTGAGCGCAGGCCGCGTCCGATCACCGGCAATCGTGGAATTCCGGCGCCTCGCGCAAGACCGGGCGCCCCATCTCCCAGACCACCGGGACGTCCATCCACACCTGTCGGACCAGGTCACAATAGGGCTGCTGGAATTCGGTGAGATCCAGCACCTCCAGGTCGCCTAACTCCGAGGCGACCAGCAGCTGGTCCGCGTCGAACAGGAACCGGCTGATCGGGCCGTGGAGCCGGGAGCGGGTGAGCTGACGTCCCGTCTGGATGCTCCACAATCCCATGGTGCCGTTGGCCCAGCCGATGGCCAGGCTGCCCGCCGGCCCCTCCGCCAGCGCGGTGACGGGACTGGCCGGGGTCTCCTCCAGGCGGATGTCCGCACCGCCGCCGGAGATGAGCTCCACGCCACCATCGGCGTAGCCGACCGTGACGCCGCTACCGGCCATCCCGACCGCGGTGACCTCCCCACGGGGCGGCAAGCTGCGCTGGAGCGCTCCTTCGAACCCGTGGACGTGGATCCCATCCTCCGCGGCGATCAGCAGGGCACCAGCGGATACCCCCAAGGCGCTGGCCTCTGCGTGCAGGACGGTCTCCCCCGCCTCCGTCAGCAGCAACGCGCCGGCCGCCGTGGTGACCAGGCAGCCCCTGTCCGCCGTTTTTGGTGGGGCGAGCAGCTCGTGTGGCCAGCTGTGGACCAGGGCGTCGGACGGACGGTCCCACAGCTGGACCTCCCCGTCGTGGGTCGTCAGGCAGACGGTGGAGCCGTCGCCATCGGCCCAGCGGCTGCCCTCGACAGCCCGGCGCCAGGCGGTGGAGGTGGCGGCTGGATGAGCCTGCTCGGGGCGGTTCCAACCCCGGTGGTTGTAGACCTCGGGCGGCCCTGAGAGGGCGGCCACGGTGCGCCAGGCGGGCCGGCCGGTGGCGGTGTCCCACATGCGCAGCGTACCGTCGTCGCTGCTGGTGGCCACCAGGCCGCCGTCCGGACCGAATCGCAGGGCGTTGACCTCGGAGCGGTGCCCCCTCAGCTCCCGGGAGTCTCCCGACTCCAGGTCCCACAGCCAGGCCGAGCCCGTGGATGTAGGGGCGCCGACGCGCTCGCCCCGGGGCCCGAAATCCAGCCAGTAGATGGCGCCCTCCTGGATGCCGAGGATGCGGCCTTTGCGCGTCCCCAGGTCCCACAGCCGGACACTTCCGTCCAGCCCGCCGGAGACCAGCTGGCGGCCATCCGGGCTGAACTGAGCCCCCACGACCTCGTTGCCATGACCGACCAGCTCCCCCTCTTGCCGGCCGGTGGCCACGTTCCACAGCTGGATCTTGTGGTTCCAGCTGGCGGTGGCCATCTGCCGCCCGTCCGGGCTGAAGGACAGATCCCAGCCGCCGCCGCTGAGATCGCGGGATTGTTCGGGCGAGCCGGTGTTCCACACGCGGGTGATGCCGTCGCCGCTATGGCAGGCGATGTGCGAACCGTCCGGGCTGAAACGCACCGCCACCAGGTTGGGTAGGGCCTTGAGCTCCGCCTCGACGGCGCCGGTGACCAGATCCCAGAGCCGCACCGTGCGGTCCATGCTGCCCGTGGCGAGCAATCGCCCATCCGGGCTGAAGGCGACCCCACGGATGCCGTCCGAGTGCCCCTCGAGGACGCGGGCCTGTTCGCCGCTGTGGACGTCCCAGAGGCGGGCCGTACCGTCCTTGCCGCCAGACGCCAGCAGGCGCCCGTCCGGGCTGAAGGCGATGCCGTAGAGCGATCCGTCGTGGCCCCTGGGGGCGACGGGCGAGGCGTTACTCGCCAGGTCCCAGACCCGGACGGTCCGGTCGTCCCCGCCGCTGGCCAGCCAGCTGCCGTCCGGTGCAAAGCCCAGGCCCTTCACTCCGCTGGCATGGCCCAGGAGCACGCGGGGGTCTTCCCGAGCTGCCAGCTCCCAGACCCGGATCGTGCGATCGTTGCTCGTCGAGGCGATCCAGGCACCGTCCGGGCTGTAGCGGACATTGTTGATGTAGTCCCTGTGCCCGCGCAGGACCCGGGTCGTGTTGCCCTCGGACAGGTCCCACAGCCGGATGGTGTGGTCCCACGCCGAGCTGGCGAGTTCATCGCCCCCGGGGCTGAAGACCACCCGGCTGACCCGGTCCGCGTGCCCTTCGAGGACGCGCTCGGTCTCGCCGGTGGCCGTATCCCAGACGCGGATCGTGCTGTCCCAGCCGGCCGCCGCCAGCAGCGTGCCGTCCGGAGAGAACACGATGTTCTCGATGCGGCAACCGTGGCCCTCGAGCACGGTGCGGGGCTCACCGGTGGAGGCCTCCCACAGGCGGACGGTGCCGTCGTCACCCGAGCTGGCCAGCACCCGGCCGTCCGGTCGGAAGGCCACCGAACGCACGTATCCATCGTGACCGTTCATCTGCAGGGCCGGTGAGTCGTCTTCCAAGCTCCACAGCCGCACGGAACCGTCGAAGCCCGCCGAGGCCAGGGCCCCGCTCGAGGGCGAAAACATGACCTGCGAGATGAAGTCTTCGTGCCCCACGAGCCCCCGTGAACTCCCTTCAACCAGGTTCCACAGGCGCATCTCACCCCGCCCAGCCGTGCTCGCCAGCCAGGCCCCGTCCGGCGAAAAATCGACGGTCTGCACCATGCCCTGGTGCCCGCGGAGGGTGTGGATCTCCTTGGTGCGCACGTCCATCAGCTGGACCGTTCCGGCCAGGGTCGCCGCGGCCACCGTCCGTCCGTCGGGCGAGACGGCCACGTCCCACACCGAAGAACCCAGATCGAGTCGCCAGCGCTGCGCCTCCCGCCGCAATTGCCACCACAGGGAGCGGACCAGGGGTGAATCCTGGGCCTCCAGCGCGCTGCGCAACTTGGCACGGGCCTCCAGCAGATCACCGTTGACGATGGCCGCGCGGGACCCTTCGGCGAGGGCTTCGGCGTGCCGCATCTCCGCGCGATCCCGCTGGGCACGGTTGTTCTGGCCCTGGAAGGCTAGCGCCACCGCCACCGCCATCAGGATGGCAAACCCAGCAAAAAGCGTGACCCGCTTGCGTATTTGGCTGCGTCGCTCCCGCCGTGCACCTTCGTCCAGGAATTGCTGGACCAGATCCGGCACGGCGGGCAGGCGTGAGGCGCGCCGCCGGGCGTCCCCAAGGGCGTCGCCGCTCCACACCTCGTCGTCCCGCCTTCCCCGCTGGTCCCACAGCCCAGCGGCCTGGCCCAGCTCGTCGAGGAAGGCACGCTCCTCACCCCCTTCGTCGATCCAGCGCGCCAGGCGGTCCCAGTTGTGGATCAACGATTCGTGGACCAGCTCCAGCTCTGCCGTGCCGCCCCCCCGGGCTCGGTGCGCCAGGATCGCCCGCTGGGCCACCAGCCGGTCCAGGACCTCGTCGGCGGACGCGGGCAGGCCATCCAGTAGCTGGTCCCGTGGCAACACACGGCGGGTTTTTTCCGGCGTCACCAGCCGCAAGAAGATTTCCCGGGCGGCCTGGAACTGCTCATCGGCAAAGCGGTCCAGCACACCATCCGCGTGGTGTGCCAGCGCCCCCTCCACGCCGCCGACTTCGTCGTAGACCTTCCGCAGCAGCTTCTTGCCGTTGCGGTCCCGATGCCGCCACAGCACCCGCCCCACGAACTGCAGCATGGGAAGGGCCGCCCGTTCGCCCTGCACCGTGGAGACCATCTGGGACACCAGTCGGGGGTCATCGTAGCGATAGCCGAGCTCGACCACCGGCTGGGTCAGGATCTCCTCCAGCGCCCGCGGCCCGGGGCTACCCAGTACGGTCAACCGGTTGAGCGCCTCGCGGGTCGCTGGGACGGCAGCCAACCGGCCCAGGAAATCCTCCCGCAGCGTGAAGACCACCCGCACGGGGCCCATGGGATCGTCGGCGGCCTCACACAGGGCTGCGATGAAGGTCTCCCGGACCTCCTCGTCCTCCACGAGCGTGAAGATCTCCTCCAGCTGGTCGACGAACAGCAGCACGCGGCAGCGTCGCCCTTCAGCGAGCCGTCCCAGCTTCAATGCCAGGGCCGATGGCGCCTCGCGCAGCTCGTCCAACAGCAACCGTTCCGCATCCACCAGCGCCTCGGGACCCAGATTGAGGCTGGTCGCGGACGGCGACGCGGCCGGGGCGAAGAAGCTACCGGAATCGGACCCGCTGGCGGTCCCGGAGACGACCGCGCTCTCCTCGGTGAGTAGCCTGGTCGCCAGGGTCCGCAGGGGCCGCCGCCCGGGCCGCATGTTCACCAGCAGCCAGGTACCCTGCTCCCGCAGGCGGGGGATGACGCCGGCGTGGACGAACGAGCTTTTGCCCATTCCCGACGGGCCCAGGACCGGGAGGATCGGTGACTCGCGGAGGCGCTCGAGGAAGCCGTTGATCTCCGTCTCGCGCCCGTAGAATTGCCTTGCATGGCGCTCGTGGAAGGGCAGCAGGCCCCTGAACGGTGACCTGTCCGTGACCGGCCCGCCACCCCGCATCAGGTAGTGGTGCAGCGTCTCCACCACGTCGTCCATTGCTGGCCGCAGGGTGGGGCTCTTCTCCAGGCAACGGCACACCAGCTTGTGCAGCTCGGGGGGCAGATCCGACGGTGGCGCCGGGACCGGTTCGGGCTGGCCGATGTAGACCGATATCTCGTGTACCCCGAGCCCATCGTAGGGGTGATGGCCCGCCAGCATCAGGTAGAGCATCATGCCCAGGCCCCACACGTCGGTGGCCTCGGTACTCTCGTCCTCGTCCCATTGCTCGGGGGACATGTAGCTGGGAGTGCCGCGGATGCCGCGTCCCTGCGAGTGCTGCACGTTTTCCGAGAGGCTGACGTGGGTGTCCTGCGCCGTCGAGGGGTCCTCCGTGTGCTCCCCGTCCCCCAGTTCCAGGCTGGTGATGCGCTTGGCCAGCCCGAAATCGAGCACGCGGATGCGGCCGTCGATGGGGATCATGACGTTGGCGGGTTTCAGATCTCGGTGCAGGATCTTGTGGCGGTGGGCCTCCTGCAGCGCCTCGGCGATGGCCAACCCGATGCGGGTGGCCTCCCGAACCCCCAGTTGCTCGGCCTGGAGCCGCTCGTGCAGGGTTTCGCCGCGCAGGTATTCCAGCGCAACGTACGGATATCCCTGGATTTCTCCCACGGCGTGGATGGTGACGATGTGGGGGTGGGCGAACTGGGCTGTCGCCTTGGCCTCGAACAGGAACCGTTCCACGGCGCTGGTGGACCCAAATCGCTTGGGGGCCAGCACCTTGAGCGCCACCCGCCGCCCCAGCTTGGAGTCCCGCGCCAGGTAGACCTCCCCCATGCCGCCCTTGCCGATGAGGCGCAGGACCCGGAAGTGGTCCACCATCGTGCCTGGTTGGAGCAGGGTATCGCCCGGTTTCGAGGTGCCGGGCTCGCCGCCCGCCGCGGCCCGCGTCCACCCCTGGGTAGCGGTGGCGTCCGTGCGGCCGTCGTCGCGGGGATCGGACATGGTTTCTAGGCCTCGGGGGCCGGTGGGGCCTCGGGGGCCGGCGCGGGCTCCTGAGCCGGGGGTGGGAGGGGTGGGGGCTGGCCGCCGCCGGGGCCGGGGACGGACGGCGGTGGGCCGAACTGCTGGATCCGGTACAGGGCTCGGTCCGTGTTCCGCTCCAGCGGGGGCCCCAGCAGGCGCTGCAGGCGGCCATGGGTGTACTCGCCCAAGGGCACCGGCTGGTCCTCGGTGTCGATGATCAGCCAGTGGAATCCCTTGTGCCGCATCCAGGCCATGTCCGCGATCAGCTCCTCATCCGCGACCTTGTTGGACGAAGGCAGATCCGTGGCGTTGACCAGCCGCGCGAGGCTGGTGTCCTTGACGCTCAGCCGGTACCCGCCGTGGTAATGGGACAGCCGGTCGATGGGCAGGCTAGCCGTGGGCTTGCCGTGGATCACCTGCATCAACAGGATCTGGTCCCGAGAACCGCGGTCGTCCGAGTAGATGAAGGGCAGCTCCACCACGCCGTGTTCGCCCTTTTCCTGCTTGAGCCGCTCGGCCACGGGCTGATCGGGGATGGGGTGCTCCGCGTAGGGGATGCGGATGTCACCGCGCCACTTGAACTGCAGCAGGATCACCAGGAAGGCCATCGCCGTGAGCAAGGTGGCGATGCGCTTGGTGCGCCGCTGCTCCTTGAGATAGTCCTGGAGCCAGGCGAGGAAGAAGCCCACCAGCACCGTCGAGGCGATGGTCAGCACCGCCATGAAGCGCATGGGGAAATTCATCGGCTGGCCCCGGTGCTCCAGGAACAGGTTGACGAAGTAGAACGGCAGCATCTTCGGCGCTTCGGCCGACCCCATCGGGAACTCGTTGCCATTCCAAACGAGCACCGAGCCCGCCCCGAACAGCGCACTGACAAGGGCGGCGACGAGCCACATCGCCCCCTCTCGCGGCCTCATGAAGAAGCCGATGATGGCCAGCACCACGATCCACGGCCCGAGGTAGGCCCCGCCGGCCTGATACGGGTTGTGCATGGCCGGGTCGTAGCCGTTCTCGTGCCCGCTGACGATCACCAGGAAATCGATACGTCCCTGGATGCCGTCGTGGGATTTGGCGGCGTCCTGTTGGTCGAGCCACTGGAAGAACCCTTCCTCCATGGGCGGTTCGTCCGAGTAGGTCTTGTTGAACACGTGGATGATGGGATAGACGAGGGCCATGCTCAGCAAGAATACCGTGGCGTAGCGGCCCCACAGGTGCAGGTGCTCGCGTCGCCCGCCTTCAGTGGCCAGCGGGTGGCTGACCATGTACAGGCCCGACAGCAGGTACAGGAACATCCCGTAGTACCAGCACGCCAAGGTGGTGACGATGAACAGCACGGCCGTCCACACGGCGCGCTTGTAGCTGGGGTTCTCCCGCGTCTTGATCAGCCACAGCAGCGACAGAGGCACCCAGCCTATGTGCTGTAGCTCACCCACCCCCAGGTGTACGGTCCACAGCACGTAGGAGCTCAGTCCGAAGATCAATCCCGCGGAGAATGCGGCCCCCTCCCGGTTCGTCAGATGGCGGATCAGGGCGTACATAGCCAGGGCGGCGAAGACCAGGCACGCGATGGAGAGCAGGTTGGTCAGCAAGACCAGCCCAAACACGCCCCCCAAGGCCACCGTGAAGATCCCGTTGATCGGCTCGATGGGATACAGGTACAGGCCATTGGGGAAGTTGAGGTAGACCGTCTTGAACGGGAACTGATGGTCCTGGACCATCTGGCGGAACCACCACAGATTCCAGTAGTGCTTGGCCAGGTCACTCCCCGGGTGGCCCAGCAGCGCCTCCCGCAGCGGGAACCCGCGGGGCACGACGATGATCCAGATCAACACCAGATAGATGGTGCCGGTTCGATACAGTCCGCGCGTCTTCGGGGGGATCCCCTCGATCCACTCGAGTATGGGCTTCAGCTTCTCCACGTAGCTTGTGATTTTGCCCTATCGGGGGCGGGAGCCCAAGGGGCCGGCCAGCTTTCCCGGACCGAAGTAAGGGGCCTCACACGGTTGCGGTCACGGTCACGGACCGCGGACCACGGTCACATTCTCCCGTTCACGAATCCTCAAGGGTCCTCCTCGAGCCCCACCCAAATGGTCCCAAAGAGGTGCCAGCTACTTCACGGATGGAGGTACTCGTAGAGGTGCGCGGTCCTCGTAGAGGTGCCAGCCACTTCGCACAGAGGTGCCAACCACTTCACAACTTGTTAGAATTACTAGCCATTCCACCCGCGGAAGTGCTCAGCGCCGTCGCTGCTTCTTGCGCTGGACGCGCGATCGGGAGGTGGCTTTCTTGAGGGTTTTCGAGGCTGCCTTTGGCGACCGCTTGGCGTCGTCTCCGGCCGCTGGGATCCCCAGGTGACGCTGCTCCAGTTCCAGGATCCGGTCACGCACCTCGGCGGCCTCTTCGTACTTCAGATCGGCGGCGAGCTGGGTCATGCGTTTGCCCAACTCGTCCAGCACCCGGGGAACGTCCTCGGGGGCGACGTCTGCGTTTGGGTCGTCCGGCACCGTCGAGGTGGGGATCGACAGATAGTCCGCCTCATAGATGCTGGACATGATGTCCTGGATGTCCTTGCGGATGGTCTCCGGGGTGATGCCGTGCTCGTCGTTGTACGCGAGCTGCCGCACCCGGCGCCGCTCCGTCTCGTCCATGGCCGCTTTCATCGAGCGGGTGATGCGATCGGCGTAGAGGACCACCCGGCCGTTGACGTTGCGCGCCGCCCGGCCGAAGGTCTGGATCAGCGACCGGGTCGCCCGCAAGAAGCCCTCTTGATCCGCATCGAGGATGGCCACCAGCGAGACCTCCGGGATGTCGAGGCCCTCCCGCAGGAGGTTGATGCCCACCAACACGTCGAATTCGCCACTACGCAGGTCCCGCAGGATCTCCACCCGCTCCAGGGTGTCGGTGTCGGCGTGCATGTAACGCACGCGAACATCCAGCTCCTCGTAGTACTCGGTGAGGTCTTCCGCCATGCGTTTGGTCAAGGTGGTGACCAGCACCCGCTCGCCGTCCGCCACGACCCGGCGGATTTCCGCCAGCAGATCGTCCACCTGATCCGTGGCGGGGCGGATCTCCACGACCGGATCGACCAGGCCCGTGGGGCGGATGACCTGCTCCACCACCACCCCTTCGGTCTGCTCGAGTTCATAGTCCCCAGGGGTGGCCGAGACGTACACCAGTTGATGCACGTTGTCGTTGAATTCATCGAAGTTCAGCGGCCGGTTGTCCAGGGCCGAGGGGAGCCGGAAGCCGTACTCGACGAGTGTCGTCTTGCGCGCCCGGTCCCCTTTGAACATGGCGCCGATCTGGGGGACGGTGACGTGGCTCTCGTCGATGAACATCAGGAAATCGTCGGGGAAGTACTCGAGCAGGGTAGGGGGCGGCTCCCCGGGGGCGCGCCCGGTCAGATGGCGCGAGTAGTTCTCGATCCCGCTGCAGTGCCCCAACTCCTCGATGGACTCCAGATCGTACAGCGTCCGCTGTTCGAGGCGCTGCGCCTCCAGCAGACGGCCCTCGTCTCGGAGCTGGACGAGCGTGCCCAGCAGTTCATCGCGGATGGTCTTGATCGCCCGGCCCATCTGTTCTTCCGGCGTCACATAGTGGGTCGCGGGGAAGATGGTCACCCGGTCCAGCTCATCGATGGTGTTGCCCCGCAGGGGATCGATGCTGGAGATCTTCTCGACGGTGTCGCCCCAGAATTCGATACGGATCGCCTCGCTGTCCTCGTAGGCCGGGAACACCTCCACCACGTCACCGCGTACACGGAACGTGCCCCGGTGGAAGTCCATGTCGCGGCGGTCGTACTGGATCTCCACGAGCTTGCGTAGGACCGCGTCCCGGTCCGCCTCCTTGCCCGGCTCCAAGGTGACGATCATGTCGTAGTAGGCCTCGGCCGACCCCAGGCCGAAGATGCACGAGACCGAGCTGACGATGATGACGTCGCGGCGGGACAGCAGGGAGCGGGTGGCGGCTAACCGGAGCCGGTCGATGCGATCGTTGATCTGGGAATCCTTCTCGATGAAGGTATCGCTGGAAGGGACGTACGCCTCGGGCTGGTAGTAGTCGTAGTAGCTGACGAAATACTCCACCGCGTTGTCGGGGAACAGCTCCTTGAACTCACCGAACAGCTGGGCGGCCAGGATCTTGTTGTGGGCCAGCACCAGCGTGGGCCGCTGGGTCTGCTCGATGACGTGGGCCATCGTGAACGTCTTGCCGGTGCCCGTGGCTCCCAGCAGGACCTGGTGCCCGCGACCACCCTCCACGCCCTCGACGAGCTCGGCGATGGCTGCAGGCTGGTCCCCCTTGGGTACCAGATCGGTGTTGAGCTTGAAGGACTTCACGGGATCACACCCTCCCCTGTATCAGCACGATACCGGGATGGACGTCCACCGTGACGAAAGATGCGGGCGACGGATCAGGGGAAGAGATGGCAGGAAGGATCGCCGTCTTCTTCGATGGCCGCTTCGTAGACCAGGGCTTCGTCTTCGCACTCCTGCTCGTTGAGCTTGCGGCCCTCCCCATCCTTGTCGGCGAGGATGCCGTCTGCACTCTCCTTGCAGTCGGCGGCATAGTCATCGGCCCCCGAGACACCGTAGTGCCCGGACCACCACTCGTTGGCGTCATCGTAGATATCCCACCCGGTGGGCGGACTGAGGCCCTCGTCCATCGTGAACTGGGTGAAATCGATGCAAGTCTCGAGATAGTCGGCCCTTGCATCACACATGCGGTCACAGGGTGCCTGACACCCGATCGTTCCCGCCATCATCAACGCGACTACAGACAGCAGCAGCCAGGATTTCATGTCTGCTCCCCTTCGGTACTACTTATGGAGACGAAACACGGTCGCCGCCTTGCGGCAAAGCGGAGTGAGGTTATACAATCCACCAAATCATTTCCAGCGATTTCTAGCCAAGCATGGATCCTCGAGAACCAACACCTCGGTCTTTTCCCTCAGAGGTGGGGTCCACCGGCGGCTACCCCCTGCGCAAAGCCTATATTTCCCTGGCTTCACGGGTCATGTTGCGTTTGGCGCTGGTGCTCGCCGTGGTGCTCTTGGTGCTGCTGGTCTTCGTGGAGACATTTCTGGCCACCATGAGCCAGAGGTTCGGCGACGACACTTCTGAGCTGTCCGGACAGATCTCCGATCGGGCGCTGGCGGTCATCGAACGGCAGAGCATGGAGGCCTACGCGCTGCAGGTGGGCGAACAGGCTCGGGGCCTGGAATTCCTGTTCAACCACGTGGAGGCGTCCGTCGAGCTGCTGTCGTACTTTGCCTCCATGTACAGCCAAGGTGGCGGCCGCGGTTCCGTGGTCGCGCTGTCCTCCTCCAAGTTCGCGACGCCGGGGTCCCAACCGCGGGATCTGGCCCTGGATTCGTCCCGCGGTATCGAGGTGTCCTGGGCCTACCCGCTGTGGCACGTGGCGCAGGGGGCGGCGGCCGGGCCAGCTCAACAGCACGCTTCGCAGTACGCCCGGATGCGCGATCCGATGGTGGCCATGTGCCGGCATCAGCCCCACCTGCTGTGGTCGTACGTCGCCTTCCCGTCCCACTCCATGTTGCTGGTGCCCGGGACCTCCGCCTTTGGCGACAAGCAGGATTTCGATCCCACCAAACGGGGCTGGTATCAGGCCGCCATGGAGGCCCAGGGGGCACGGATCTGGGAAAACCCATACACGGATGTGGGTAGCCAACGACTGACCGTCACCTGTGCCCGGGCTTTCCTGGACAACGCCAAGCAGATTCGTGGCGTCGTGGGCGTGGACGTCTCGCTGTCGGTCCTGCAGAGCTGGCTCGAACCTCTCACGGAACAGGAGGATTTCGAGGCCTATCTGCTGGATCGGGAGGGCAAGGTCATCTTCCAGAAGTCCTACTCCCACGCCTCGGGGGACTGGCGCACGGAGTTCGAGGCCGACGATTTCACCACCGCCCGCAGCGACGCGGACCAGCAGTTGCTGGCGGATCTACAGAGCTTGACCGCGGGTGTGCGGCTCACCGAGCGCCCGGAGGGCCAGCGCTACCTGGCCCATGCACCCATCCCGACCGTCGGTTGGAACCTGGTGTTGGCCTACCCCAACACCCAGCTGATGTCCCTGCAGCGCGACAGCAAGGAGGAGATCACCACCGCATTCCAGACGGCCGAGCAGACCACCGAGCGGCGGATGGATGAGCTGCGTAAGTGGTTCATGCTGGGCATCCTGGCGGTGTGTGCAGCGCTGATGACCGCCGTGGGTTGGACGCTGACCTTCCGCTTCAAGCGCCCGGTGCACCGCATCATCGAGGACATCCACGTCGTGTCCACCGGCAACCTGGATCACCAGGTACGCCACCAGAGCGACGACGAACTCGGGGAGCTGTCCTCGGCGTTCAACGAGATGACGATCCAGCTGCGGCGGACCCGTGACCAGCTGAGGGAGTACAGCCGTACCCTGGAGCACCGGGTCAACGAGCGCACTGCCGAACTCGCCCAGCGCAACGAGGAACTCAACGAGCTGTACAAGGAGGCCGAGAACTCCTACATGAAGCTCAAGGCGACCCAGAGCCAGCTGGTCCAGCAGGAACGCATGGCCACTTTGGGGCAGCTCGTCGCCGGTATCGCCCACGAGATCAACAACCCGGTCAACTTCCTGATCAACGCCGTGCGACCCCTTCGCCAGGTGATGAGCAAGGTCGAGAACGTCCTCAAACTGTATGAAAGTGCGGAGGCGCTGCAGGGGGAAGACGTGGGCGCTCGCATGCGCAAGATCAAGCTCTACAAGCGCCAGATGGGCTTCGATACGGTGCTCAACGACGTGGATTCCGCCCTGGAGCTGATCTGCAACGGCGCGGAGCGCACAGGGCAGATCGTCCAGAACCTGCGGGTCTTCAGCCGTACCGAGCAGTCCACGTACAAGCCGGTGGATCTGCGCCGCGGCCTGGATATCACCATCAGCTTGCTGGCCCATCACCTCAAGAACCGCATCACGGTCCACAAGGACTACGACGAAATCCCACTGGTGGACTGCAACCCCGGCCAGATCAACCAGGTCTTCATGAACCTGCTGAGCAACGCCGCCCAGGCCATCGACACCACGGGGAACATCTGGATCGAGGTCAAGCGCACCGGCCGCTACGTGCGCATCCGGCTCCAGGACGACGGCTGCGGCATCCCCGAGGACCACCTCTACCGCATCTTCGAGCCGTTTTTCACCACCAAGGGGGAGACGCAGGGTACGGGCCTGGGGCTCTCCATCACCCACAACATCATCCAGGAGCATGGCGGGACCATCGAGGTCCGCTCGGAGGCAGACAGCGGCACCGAGTTCACCATCTCCTTGCCGATGGAGCAGATCGGTTCGGAAGACTCCCAGTCGCTGGACGAGGAATCCCTCGAGAGCGCGGGCTCCACCCAGCAGATTCCCATCTACCGGAGTGGCGAACGCCGGGCGATTTCCAGCGACAGCGGCCGGCACACGTACCGCCGCAAGAAGAAGAGCCGCGATACCCTCGACGACAGCGACGAACGGTCCGAGGACACGGCAGAGAGGCTGGATTCGGGGGGTATGGAGCGGGTGAATACGTCGGAATTCCCGGTCGTCCAGCGGCCGACCCTGGAAGAGGAGGACTCGGAGGACAGCCGTTCCCACAGGCGGCGCGGGCGTCATTCCGAGGACGAGTAATTCCTTTGAAAAAGGGGCTGGGGACACGCGCCGGTATCCTTCCGGCGCCGAATGCGTTGGTAGGAGGGGAGAAATAACGACACCCGGAATGGAACTCACGGGCGTCGGTGTTGTCTGACTCGATGAACGGCAAGGCACCCGAAGACGTCCAGCAATGGACGGACGAAGCTCTGATACAGGAGCTCGCGGCGACCGGAAACCAGGACCTGTTCGCGGTCCTGGTCCGCCGGCACCAGAACCGGGTGTACTCCATGTGTGTTCGGATCATCGGCACACCGGCCGTCGCTGAGGAGGTCGCACAGGACGTGTTCGTGGCCGTGTACCGCAACCTGGATCGATTCCGCGGGGACGCCAAGTTCTCCACGTGGCTGTACCGGGTCGTGGTCAATCATTGCAAGAACAAGCAGGCCTACCTGGCCCGGCGCCACTCCAAGCGCCACGAGTCCCTGGACCAGTCCCGCGAGATGGGCGAAGGCGAGGTCAAGCGGGAGCTTCCCAGCCCGCGTCCCGGGCCGGAGAAGAAGATCCTCGCCAAGGAGCGGCGGCAGATCCTCGAGGAGGGGCTGGCCAAGCTCAACGAGGGCCAGCGCACGATCATCGTCTTGCGGGATCTGCAGGGCATGCCTTATGACGAGATTGCCGAAGCCCTCGGCGTGGCCGAAGGTACGGTGAAATCCAGGCTCCACCGGGCGCGGTCCGCGCTCAAGAATCAGGTGGGGAGGATGCTGGTTTCCATGGAGGAGGCCAGGAGTACGTGATGGACCACGAGACCACCCAGGACCTGCTGTCTGCCTACCTGGACGGCGATCTGAACCCGGAAGAACGGGAGCAGGTATCGCTGCATCTGGAAGGCTGCGCGGAGTGCCGGGAGGAGCTCGTACTGCTGGAGGCC
>CAZDDH010000075.1:28733-34899 GCA_964504165.1 uncultured Rickettsiales bacterium
GCTGGAGGCCCCCGCCGGATTCGCCGGCAACGTGCTGGCCAAGCTGGAACAGGCGCCGGCCGACGGCGTGGCCGAGGCCACGGACGAGGCGAAGGTCATCTCGCTGCCTTCCCGGGAGGAATCCTCCGAGGCACCGCCGGCCCGCAAGCGTTCTTCGCTGGTGTGGATGCCGGTGGTCCTGGCCGCTGCTGCCTGCTTGACCGTGGGGCTGTGGCTGGGGGTCAGCCACTTGATGACCGGTGGGGAGCCCCGCCACGAGACGATGGTTGCCTCCCGCGATGCGGCGGAATCCAAGGCGGCGCCAGCGGCGTCTCCGTCCGTCCCGCCGGCGGGAGCAACGGCTCCCGGTGATGCGACCCTCCGCTCGCGGGAGGAACGCGAAAAGACCGGTGAGCTGGCGTTTGCCGACGACGGGATCGTGGATGATTTCGGCGCGCCCGAGGAGGTCGCCGAGCCGGTGGAGGAATCCATCGCCGGGCTGAAAACAGACGGGAACCAGCGGATCTTCCCCGCCGAGGAACAGTCACGCTGGGGCGACACGCCGAAGGGCGCCAGCGGGCGTGGAGCCGGCCTGCTCTCCGATGGCTCGGCCGGATCCGGTTCCACCGCGAGTGGAACCCTCGGGGGGCTGCGCGGCGGCGACGTCGGCGGGGGCGCGGCCACCGGCAAGGGGGCGGATAACTCCTACTACGCGGATTGGGAGCAGACCAAGAGCGAAGGGGAGGCCGTGGCAGACGAATCCGCTCCGGCCCCTGACGCCGACAAGAGCCCTCGCGCGCCGGCCGTCATCTCCGAGACGACCCCCGCCGCTGAGCCGGCCTACTCGCAGGACGAGGGGGCAGCTTCTGGACGGGAGGCGGAGCGGCTGAGCAAGGAAGACGAGGCGTTCCGGCGGCTGTACGGCGACGACGCGGACGGCCTGACCGACATGGACATGGAAGACGACTGGTCGGCTGGCCTGCCCAGCGCCGGGGAGGCTCCGGCCCGCTACGAACGCTCGGAGGACGCCCTGGAGGAAGAGGCCGAGGAGGACGAGGACTCCTTCGCCGGCGAGCTGGCCGCGGTAGAGACCGTCGAGTTGACCCGTTCCCGGTCGGTGGGCAAGAAGGCGGGCTCCGGAGCGGGCCGACCGGCGGCCAAGGATCGTTCGCGGGGGAATCGGTCAGACATTCCGGATCGGGACAGCCGCCGCAGCTCCAAATCCAAGAAGGCCGGCGCGGCGCAGGCCCCCAACCTGCAGTCCGAGCGCGGCCCGTCCGAGGAGGACGCTGCCGAGTACAAGCAGGCCCAGGAGAGCCAGGCGCCGGCCGAAGCCGAACCGGCCTCCAACGCCGCGTCCGACCCAGCCGACGGCGCCGCCGAGTGGTCCCTGCAGACGACCAACGCCGGGGCGCCCTACCAGGTGGCCACGCTCTGCGCCGACGTGGGGATCCCTTGCCGGTGGGTATCGCCGGCGAACAAGGCCCAGTCGCTGGATGCCCTGGCCAACTATCAGATCGTCGAGCTGCGGGTCGTTGTGGAGGACTACGAGGCGTTCAAGGCCCGCATCCGCCCGCTGGGCAACCTGCTGGTGCGGACCGAAGACGTGGCCATGCTCGATGACGGTGGCCCGGTGGTGATCCGCCTGGTCATCGAGTACCTGCCCTGATTCAATTACCGAGATTCACCTTCTTGGAACCATCCTTGGAGACGCGTGTCCTAGCTGCGTGAGAACATTCGTGAAGACCGTTGTTTTTGCCCTGGAGGAATCGTCATGAACCGCATCATCGTCACCGCAGCGCTGCTCTGCCTGGCTCTCCCCGCCGTGTCGGCGCAGGCCCAGGGGTTCCTGATGCCCGCCCCGGACATGCCCCGCGAGACCTTCACGCTTGAAAACCAGCGTGTGCTCATCGCCATCGAGGACGGCGTCGCCTCGTACCAGGTGGACCAGGTGTTCCGCAACAACACCTCGAGCCAGCTGGAGGCCACCTTTTATTTCCCGCTCCCCGAGGGCGCGGCTCTGTCCGAGTTCGCCATGTGGATCAACGGCAAAAAGACCAAGGGCGAGATCCTCGAGCGGCAGCAGGCGGTCCAGGTCTACGAGGACATCGTCCGGCGCATGATCGACCCGGGCGTGCTGGAATACGTGGGCCGCGACCTGATCAAGGCCCGCATCTTCCCCATCCCCCCTAACGGTACGCAGAAGGTCCAGGTGAGCTTCGAGAGCCTGGTCCCGGTCGAGGGGCAGCTGGCGGAGGTCATCTACCCCCTGCGTGCGCCGGAGGCCCTCGCCGGCACCCAGTCGGACCTGACGGTGATGGTGGAGCTGCACAGCGCCATCCCGGTGAAGAGCGTCTACTCGCCCACCCACCCTGTGGACGTCACCCGCGACGGTGACGTGACCCTGGCCGGCTTCGAGCTGGGGGGCGCCCGCTTCGATCAGGACTTCAAGCTGTATTACACACTCAGCCGAGAGCCGGTAGGGGTCTCGGTGGTGACCTACCGCGTTCCGGGGGAGGACGGGTACTTCCTGCTGATGGCCGCGCCGGGTGAAGAGGCGGACGCAGCCCCGATCCCCAAGGACATCACCTTCGTGGTGGACACGTCCGGCAGCATGGCCGGCGACAAGATCCGTGGGGCCCGCGAGGCGCTTCGCTTCTGCTTGCAGTCCCTGAGCCCCAAGGACCGTTTCAACGTGGTGCGCTTCTCCACGGGCGTGGAGCCCTTTTCGTCCCAGCTGGTGACCGCGGACCAGGCCAACGTGGGCCGCGCCCTGTCCTTCGTCGAGCGCTTCGAGGCGCTGGGCGGCACCAATATCTCCGAGGCGCTGGACACGGCGCTGTCGCACCAGGTGGATGGCAACCGGCCCTATTACGTGGTCTTCCTCACCGACGGGCTACCCACGGTGGGCATCACCAACGCCGACTCCATCCTCCAGCAGGCCAACTCCCGGCTGGCCGCCATGGACGGCCAGGTCCGTTGCTTCACCTTCGGTGTCGGTTACGACGTCAACACCGACCTGCTGGACACGCTGGCCGCCGAGAACCGCGGCACCTCCGAATATCTGGAGCCGGGTGAGGACCTGGAGGTCAAGATCAGCACCTTCTACCGCAAGGTCTCCCGGCCCGTGCTGGCGGACGTGGGGCTGGACCTCGCCGGCGCCGACGCATACGACATCTACCCCCGCGAGACCCCCGACCTGTTCAGCGGCACCCAGCTCATCGTGATGGGCCGCTACAAGGGCAAGGCGGACCAGAAGGTCACCCTGGCCGGGGTCGCCGGCGGCAAGAAGAAAGAGTACGCCACCACGGTGCACTTCGACGCCAGCCGGGCGGACCACGAGTTCATCCCCCGCATGTGGGCCAAGCGCAAGGTGGGCTACCTGCTGGACGAGATCCGGCGCAACGGCGAGCAGCAGGAACTGGTGGACGAGGTCATCACGCTGAGCAAGCGCTTTGGTATCATGACCCCCTACACCTCCTTCCTGGTGGTGGACGACGTGGCGCTGGCCAACAACCAGCCGATCACGGGTCCGGCAGTCACGGTGCCCTCCACCGTGCTCCGTGGGGCGGAAGACCGGGGACGGGGCTGGGGCGGCGCAGGCGCCACGGGCGGGGCGACGCGCTCGGACCGGCGCAGCCGGGACGGGGACGCCATGGGCTTCGACGAGGCGGAGGCCCGGGAGTTCGAAGAGGACGACATGGACGGCTGGTTCGACGCCTCTCCCGCCGAGGAGCCCGCTGCCGCCGCGCCGATGGCTTCCCGCTCCGTGGCCAAGAAGGCGGCCCGGGAGTCCTCCAAGATGGGTGGCTTCGGCTCCAACACCGGCCAGGCCGCCGTCGAGACCAGCGAGACGCTGTCCGAGATGAAGGACGCGGAGCGCCAGGAGGAGTACGCCCTCAGCCGCGTCGTGCGGTCCAAGGTGTTCCACTTCCGGGACGGCTCCTGGATCGACGAGAACTTCCGGCCGGGCATGCAGATCCTGTCGGTGAAGTACCTCTCCGACGCCTACTTCTCCTTGCTGCGGATCAACCCGGATCTACGCAGTTACGCTAGCCTGGGTAACTCGGTCACGGTCGTGGTCGGGAACAACAAGGCGGTGGTCATCACGCCTGGGGGTGATGAGCCTAGTGATAGTGAGATCAACAAGTTCCTGCGGTAGCTCCCGCCCCTACTCCTTGGCCGGTTCCCAGACTCCGATCACAGCGCCGGTGGGGTCGGAGATGACAGCGAAGTAACCCATCTCGGGGATGGGGGTCTTGGCCACGATGATCTGGCCGCCGAGTTCGGCGGCGCGGGCGGCGCTGGCTTCCACATCTTCCACCTGGACGTAGTTGACCCAGGCCGAGGGGACCTCGGCGGAGGGGGCGGCCATCATGCCGCCGCTGGGTTCCTCGCCCGTGTTGATCATGATGTATGCCTCATCGTCCATGGACATCGATTCCAGCTTCCAGTCGAAGAGGCTGCCGTAAAATTCCTTGGCTGCGGCCATATCTTGAGTGGTGAGTTCGAAGTGACAGATTTTGTTGCTCATGGATTCCTCCCGTTGATTGAAATCGAGTACTGAACAAACGTACAGTCCGCCGATGGCGCGGTCAACCGATCTGATCCGTCGATCACAAACATTTTTTGCGCAGCACCGCAGGCTGGCACAAAATGATGGCGCACGAGGAGATCATCATGAATCAACGTTGTTTACGTTCGTTCCTGGCCGCAGGCGCCCTGATGGCCTGCTGGCTGGCCTGGCCCACCGCGGCCTCCGCCCAGTACGTGGATTTCACGCCGACCAACGGCAACCTCATCGACAGCATCGACGATCCGTACTGGGCGGTGAAGGGCTACAAGTTCACCGCCACGGACGACATCCCGATGTCCGCCGCCGAGTGGTGGATATCCGTGCCCAACGGGGGATACGTGGCGGCACGCCTGTGGGACAGCAACATGACGTTGCTGGCCAGCGGCACCGAGGAATACGGCGACGGTACGGAGCGCTGGCACGTCTCGAACATCTACTACCAGATGACAGTGGGCCAGACTTACACGCTGGCCTTCTACTGCTCCGTGGCCTCCACCGCCACCTTCGACTACATGTCCGGCCCCTCCCAGCCGTTCACCGTGGCCGGCTACGCCAACAACATCTACAGCATGTCGTCCAGCGACGCGGTGAGCGACGTCTACCCGTCCTACCAGGGCAACTCCTGGGCCCCGTTCATCCGGATCTACACGGTGGTGGACGAGGATGGGGATGGCTGGTCCCCGTATGACGGTGACTGCGACGACACGGACGACACCATCTACCCGGGCGCCCCGGAGGTTTGCAACGACGGCATCGACCAGAACTGTGACGGCGTGGTGGACGAGACTTCCGACAACGACGGGGACGGCTTCACCCAGTGCGACGGGGACTGCGACGACACGGATGCCACCCGCTACCCGGGCGCCACCGAGATCTGCGATCACTTCGACACCGATTGCGACTGGACGGTGGACGAGGATTTCGACCTGGACGTGGACGGCTACTACGACGACGCCGACGCGGGCTGCGTGGCTTCCTACAACGAGGACGAGCTGGACTGCGACGACGGCGACGACACCATCTATCCCGGCGCCGCCGAGCTGTGCAACGGCGTGGATGACGACTGCGACGGCTCCGTGGACGAACAGACGGACGATGACAGCGACGGCTTCACCGTCTGCGGCGGCGACTGTGACGACAACGACCCCAACACCTACCCCTTCGCCCCGGAGATCTGCGACGAGGTCGACAACGACTGCGACGGTGTGGTGCCTGCGGACGAGAGCTGGGACGGGGATGGGGATGGCTACGTGGAGTGCCTGGACTGCGACGATGGCAGCGCCGCGATCAACCCCGGCGCCGCCGAGATCTGCGACGCCATCGACAACAACTGCGACGGCCTCATCGACGAGGGCTTCGACGCCGACGGGGACGGGTACTCCTACTGCAACGACGACTGCGACGACAACGACGCCAACACCCACCCGGGCGCCGCCGAGCTGTGCGACGAGATCGACAACGACTGCGACGGCACCCTGGCCAGCTACGAGTACGACATGGACGGGGACGAGTTCCTCGAGTGCGAGGAGTGCGACGACACCAACCCCAGCATCTATCCCGGCGCCGTGGAGATCTGCGACGACGGCATCGACAGCGACTGCGGCCTGGACC
>CAZDDH010000076.1:0-8475 GCA_964504165.1 uncultured Rickettsiales bacterium
TTCATGAATACACCTGTGATTTCAACTGGTTTGATGGAACCGGAACGAGTGGGATTTCTCCTGGCTCCGCATCCGGGAGCGCCCCCATACCAGCCATTCTTCAGGTCGAACGGGTGGTTTAGGATAGCATGTGGTAGCATTCGCTCCCCAGAGGGGAAAGAGGGTGTTCGTGATGAACAACAAACAAGCATGGATCCTGGGGTTTCTGGTGTCGGTTTTGGCCTGTGGTCTGATCGTGGCGGGCTGCGTCGTCGGCCTGCCCACCGGCCCTGGCGACGACGACGATGATGATTTCTCCGATGATGATTTCGGGGATGATGACGATTTCGCAGACGACGACGCCGCGGATGATGACGCGGCCGACGACGACACCGGCGACGACGATGCGGCGGACGACGACGCGGCCGACGACGACACCGGCGACGACGACACGGGGGGCGGCGCCTACACCTGCCACACCTTCTGCGCCAGCGGGACCGCCCAGTGCTACACCTTCGATCCCGACTGCCTGGCCGTATGCATGGACTGGTTCACCGCCCAGCACCTGTCCTGTATTTCGCTGTGCCCGGAGGTGGTCACACCGACGGTAGAAACCTGCGAGTGTTCCGATATCTGTCTCGACGACCTGCTCAATCCCTGATTGACTGGCCCCTCCCCATCAATCGCAGACGATAGGCCCTAGCGGCAGGCTCTGATCCACGGCAAAACCGACGGTGAGGGAGCTCTGGTGTCCCGTGCCGAGGTAGTGGTGGATCTCCTCGGTCGCGCCGGCGACGTTGCTCAGATCGCCGGGGCCCGTCTCGTAGCCCGCGGCCGCCACCACCGCCCGCCCGTCCGGCGCCATGACGATCATCCGTGTGCCGGCCTCCGGCCGGTTCTGCCAGTACATGCAGATGTACCAGTGCTCGTCCTCCACCGGGAGCTTGGCCCCGTAGGATCCCTGGCCGTACTCGCAGCTCTCCTGGGGTGCCCAGGGCTGCTCCCGGGCCATCACGAAGCCCGAGTGGTCCTGGCTCAGCTCGTGGTGGTCCTCCACGCCATCGGTGATGGTCGTGGGCCAGCCCTGACCGAAACCGTCGTCTTCGGTGACCAGGTGCGCCTCCAGCACGACCGGTCCGGTGGCCGGCATGGCCAGATGATCGCCGCCATCCCCGACCCGGGCGATGGTCCCGATCTCCATCGCGCAATCCCCCGCGCCAGGGGCCACGTGCCCGATGGTCAGGGTGTAGGGGCCCGCCTGCTCCACGCCGCCCGAGACATAGGTATCGGCGATGACGTAAGCGTACCCGTGCTCCAGGTCCGCGCCGGCGTCCGTGTTGCCCCGATCGATGCAGCACTGTGGATCCAGCTCGTCGAGGATGTGCACGTCCACGTCCACGCCGGCGGTGGAGTCGTCCACCGCCACGCCGAGGAATCCGGCGGCGGCCAGGTCGACCCGGTAGACGAGCTCGGGTCCCGATTCGTCCGTGTCCGGGGAACAGGAGTAGCTGTCGAACCCGTAGCTCCCGTTGACGGCCGTGTCGTTGGCATCGACGAAGGGGAAGCTGTCCACGCAGATCATGCCATCCGGGCAGTCCTCGCTGTCGTCGTCCCCAGTGTCGTCGTCCCCGGTGTCGTCGTCCGCGGCATCGTCGTCCGCGGCGTCGTCGTCCGCGGCGTCGTCATCGTCTTGGATTTCGGTGCAGCCGACGGCCAGGAGTGAGGCCAGCAGCCACAGCAGGGCAGTTCGGTGGAGTGATTCCATGGTGACCCTCGGGTGTAGGGCCAGAGGTTACCCCAGGGTGTGGCTCGGGATCAGCTCCCCAGTTCGCGGATCTCGTCGCGGCAGCGCTTGATCTCGTCGCGATCGTTGCGCAGGCGGGCGATGGCCAGCTTGGAGGTGGCCAGCTCCCGCGCCTGGGCCAGCTGGTGGTCCTGGACGAAGCGCTTGCGCAAGAACTGCCGTTCCCGGGCGTCGGAGAGGCTCCGCCGGGCTTCCGCCAGGCTCTCCTCGGCGCGCCCCAGCAGCTTCTTGGCCCGCGGCCCGATCCCGGGGAACGATGCGTAGCGCCGCACATTCCTCACCGACTCCGCGTACCCCTGCTGCACGGCGGCATCCCCGGCAGTCCAGTGGATCCCGAGGGCCACGAACGGGTTGCCGGACAGGGCACGACGGCACAGCTCATACAGCTGCTGGAGTTCGGCCGGGGCCACCTCGTGTTCACCGGTGGCCGATCCCGTCTCCGCCAGCCGTTCCAGCCCCTCGATCCACAACTCCAGCATGTCCGGATCGGTCTTGCGACGGGCCCACCACTCCACGACGGTGCGGTCCTCGAGCTTCTGGATCAGCCGGAACAGCAAGGTGGCCTTGTGGGCGTCCTCACGGATCCCCAGGTCCAGCACGATCTCCTGTCCCACCGGCTCGCTGAAGACGTACTCCAGGTCGAGGATCCGGGTTTTGGCGAGCTGCTTGGCGTGATCGAGGGCCAGGCGGGGCCGGCGGTATTCCAGCTCATACCTCGGCAGGGTGACGCGGGTGATGGTCAGCGCTGGCTTGGAGGGGCTCGGGGGCTTCATGATGATTCTATCGGCAGCTTTCGGGAATGCCTTCGGGCCGAACCTTCCATGGGTTGCTCCTATCTACGGCAGCTCATTCGATGGACGCCAGGAGTTCCTCGGCTTCCTGGGCGATCTTTGCCAGGCCGGCGTCAGAAATCCCCAGCGACTCGCGCGCCGCGTTCAACGGGGCCGTCTTGGTGGTGTCGACGGCCTGGGGATCCGTCGTGTGGTACAGCGCCTTGCGATCCACGACCGTGGCCCCCAACTCGTTGGCCATGTCTTCGGCCAGGCAGATCACGGCGGCCAGCGGATAGACGGCTCCATCGATGCTCGGCTGATGGTGGTGGCGGACGGCCATGGTGAGGTCGGGGTTGAGCTTCCACAGGGTGGTCAGGATCTCCGCCGCCTCCACGTGGACCTGATCGATGGCCGGCCACAAGGAGTCCAGCTCCATCTCCTTGCCCTTGGGGCCCGCGTCGCCCAGGACGAGCAACGCACCAGCGATGCCCACATCGTGGAACAGGCCGCACATATAGGCGTACTCCGCTTCGAACGAGGTCATGCGGCAGATGGACCGCGCGATATAGGCCACCATCTGGCTGTGCCGCCGCAGCCGCTCCATGGCCGGGCCGTAGGCCTTGGAGCGGAACACGCGCATGTTGAGCGCGACCTCCATGGTGAGGTCGCGGACCGTCTGGAGGCCGAGGCGCTGGAGGGACTGCTTGATCGAGCGGGCAGGCCTGGCACACAGATAGCCCGGCGAGTTGGCCACCTGGAGGAGCCGACCGGCCAGGATCTGGTCCTGGTCCAAAAGGCGGAGGATCTTGTTGAAGGTGACGTCGGGATTCTGGGTGGCGGCCAGGAGTTCGAGGGCCACCCCGGGCAACACGGGTGGCCTGTACTTGGGGGACTCGAATAGATCCTTGAGGCGTAAGTAGATGATGTCGGGCGATAGGCCGGCCAGGTCATCGAGCTGGATGTCGTGGACACCTCTACCGTAGCGTGGATCTGTCTTCTTGAGTCCGGTCATGGCCATCCTGGTATCCCTCTTGTGCCTGCTACCTGGTCCCTGTCAGCAGCGGCACGCCAGAAACCATTGTAAAACATCCGACGGCCATGAGGGTATGGCGGTAGCCATCGATCATTCACTCGAAAAGGGGTGACCCCGCCAGGGCCAAATCCAACCGGTGTTTTCAGCTGAGATTATCGACGAGTACGCCGCTGGTACGGCGCAGGCGCTGGCTGAGCATCTTGGCGATGAGCATCAGCAGCTTGAGCCCGACGCTGGGGTTCTCCTGGGTCAGGCGCTCGAAGTGGCTGTTGCGCAGTATCAGGATCTGGGTGTCTGCGAGGGCGATGGCCGTGGCCGAGCGGCGTTCTCCATCGATAGGGGCCATTTCTCCCAGCAACGAACCTTTCACGATGGAAGTGATCTTCCTCACCGCACCTGTGGAGTCTTCCTTGAAGATGCCGATCTCACCGCTGACGATGACCCCCATGTAGTCGCCCGGATCCCCCTCCTTGAACAGGGTCACTTCGGCTTTGAGGTCCATGGTGCCCATGTAGGAGGCTAGCGTCTCCAGCTCCCGCCACGCCATGACCCGGTCGAAGGGGGTGTCCTCGAGAAGCTCGGCGCGGGTGGTGTCCATGGGAGTGGGCTTCTTCGAGGTCTGGAAGAGGTTGGAGCCCGCCTGGGGTTTTTTCTTCACGTTTTTTCCCACATTCCTGGGCATCTGGACAGGGCTGGACCGGAGGCGATCAACAGGCGGGGAGAGCAGCGTTACGAGGCGACCCACGAGTCGGCCTGCAAGAAGACTCGTGGGCCGCCAACGTCGCGAAACTCCACCGGATTTGGCCTTTTGCAAGAACCTCTTCCGGCCTTACCTTGAACACCTTTTATTATCGTCCAAGCACCGTCGTACTTGAGCAGATTATGCACGTTTTTTAGGGATGAGACGGCGTTCAAATCAATCCTCGATCAAAAGATCCAGATCCGCCAGCCCGGCTGCCACATCCGCCTGGCCTAGCGCTTCGAGCTTGGAGCGGGTCATTCCGCCGGTCTGAGCATCCCAGCCCATGCGTTCGTAGAGCTGGGTCTTGGCCTCCTCGAATTCGTCCCGGTCCAGGCGCGGCGTCCCGTCCGGGGAGCCGAAGTACCATGCCGCCAGGTTGTCGTGCCCCCGGTAGTCCCCGCCGGCATACCCCTCCCCTCCCCTCAAATCGGTGGTGTTCCAGCAGCGCACCGTGATGGCTCGGTACAGATCCACCAGTGCCTCGGCGCGAGCGTCCAGCTCGTCGGCGGTGGCCTGGTCACCGGTGACCGCGCGGTACAGCTCGGCCTCCAGGCCCAGGTCACCGGCGTATTCGCGGGCCGCATCGGGGCAACAGTAGTTGGGGAACACCCAGTCGCACACCGTCAGCGAGTCCTTGAGCATGGAGCGCACGGCCAGCAGACGGGCCAGCTCGATGCGGGCGGGGGTCGGGGGCCCCGCTCCCCAGTAGTGGTCCGGGTCGTCCAGCACGTCCGGGTCCCCGAAGTGGATCTCGGCCACCCGGCGTTTTTGCTCCCACGTCAGGCCGCTCCAGCGCACCAGGCCGTTGTGCTCGTGACGGTTGGGATCCCGGTTCCAGATAACCCAGTGCAGGCCGGCGGGTAGGCCGTAGCGCTGGGGGCCGTAGTGGTCCCGCTGGCCGTGGGCGGCGTACTTGACGGTGAACCCCTCGAACCCCTCGTCCTGGCCGTTCTCACCGCTCCACAGGTCCTCCACCATGCCCAGCCGTGCGGCGGCCCGCGGGGTCCCCTGGAGCAGGGCCGCCCCCAGGCTGTCCTCCGTCGGATCCGCGTCCCGCGCCATCTCCAGCAGGGCCTGGATGAAGGACACCCCGCCGTCGCCGCCGCCGTCCATGCTATCCCACGGCAACGCCAGCGTCTGCTCACGCAGGTGGGCGTCACAGGCATCCAGGTACGCCCCACCGTGCCCGTAGCGCAGCTGCATCATCAGCGGCAGCATCATCTTGATGTCGTAGGCGTTGATGCCGATCAGGTCGGCCAGCTGCTTGCCCGCCAGCACCGCCTGGCGGGAGGACTCGGCGACGGGCATGCCGTCCCGGCTGCGCAGGAAGTAGCTGGTGTGGCTCTGGACGCAGTGCATCTCGCCGTGGGAGGGGATCCCGGCGGGCATGCCCGTACCGCGCACGGTGGAGAAGCAGTTCATCACGCAGCCGGTGCACCCGGAGTTCTTGACGTGCCAGTCCACCAGCAGGCCGTCCATGTAGAAGTCCATGCCGCAATGGCGTAGGCCCTGACGGGTCAGCTCGTCCGGGGCGATGGCGCCGACGGGGACCTCCTCGTCGCCGCCCCGCCAGTACAGACCCTCGCGGGCGCGCCAGCGACTCCGGTCGTCCTCGGTGGAGGGGACGACGGACTGCATCAGCGCCAGCATCCGGCGGATCTCGTCCAGGCGGGGCCGGAATTCGGCCAGCGAGGTGGCCGTCTGGACGCGGCCGGTGCCCCGCACCACGATGCCCTTGAGGTTCTTGCTGCCGGCCACCCCCCCGAATCCGCACTGGCCCAGGGCATGGCCCGTACCGTGGATCATGGCGGCGTTGCGGGCCTGCTTCTCCCCGGCCGGACCGATGACCAGCGCCTTGGCGCGGGGATCGTTCACGGCGTCTTGCATGGCCTGCTGGGTAGTCCAGGTATCCAGGCCCCACAGCTCGGTGGCGTCCTGCAGGGAAACGAAGTCATTGTGAATGGCCAGGTAGACCGGTGTCTCGGAGCGGCCGGTGATGACAAGGCCGTCGTAGCCGGCCCACTTGAGCTCGGCGGGCCACTGGCCCCCCACCGAGCCCTGGCCCACGTGTTCGACGGGGTAGCCGGCAGGGGAGAGGGACACGGCGATGGCCCGCCCAGCACAGGGGGCCCAGCTACCGGTGAGGGGGCCCACACCGATGAACAGGACATTCTCCGGGTCCAAAGCGCCGCAGCCGGCGGGCACCCGGTCCCAGATCTGGGCCAGCCCCAGGCCGATGGCGCCGATGCGCTGGGGCAAGAACGGCCACGTCTCCTCCACCGTCGTCTCACCGGCGGTGAGATCCACGTGGAGTAGCTTGCCGGCCCAGCCCTTGAGGTCGTCGGTCATGCCGGCTCCCACGGGAAGGGGCGCGGGGCGTGGTCCGACCAAAACGGGATGAACACGAGCGCCGTCGAGGGGCAGGCATCGACGCAGGGCGGGGAGTCGTACTCGGCGAGGCATAGGTCACATTTGGTTGCCTTGCCGCTCGTCACGACCGGGTGGGAACGCGGGCAGTTGGCCACGCACTGGCCACAACCGATGCAGAGCTGGGTGTCGATGAAGCGGGTGTGGGTGTCACCGTAGGTGGGGTGACCGTCCTCGGCGATCTGGGCCGCCCCTTCGGGGCAATGGGCCACGCAGGCCGGCTCGCTGAGCTGGCCGTCGTCCTCCTCCACCTCGGGGCACATGCGGCAGGTGTTGGCCATCCAGTAGGGATCGTCGAATTGGTGCTCCTGGTAGCTGGCGTCCGGGGTGACCAGGGCCAGAGCCGGGCCCGGCAGCTCGTCGTGGAGCGAGGAGCAGGTGATGGCACAGCGGGAGCAGGCACCGCACAGCGCTGCGTCGGCGACGATCACGCCGCGGGCGCAGGGGCTCTCGACGCACCCCAGACCGATGCCTCCGAAGGCAAAGACCACCACGCCGGTGGCTGAGCCGACGAGGAAGGACCGCCGGCTGGGGGCGCCGCAGGGGCTCGCGGGATGGGTTGGATGGGGCTTGCGGCGCAATTGGACTCCTCGTACGAGTCCATTGTAGTCGCTAACCGGCCGCGCCTACTGTGGTTCTGGCTTGGCCTTGCGCGAGTACAGCACGATGAACGAGCACAGGAGCACCAGCCCGGCCAGGGCCATGGCCTCGCCGGGGATGCCCTCGAAGGCGTGATCCGAGAGGATGTGCACCATGCTTTTGGCGTCCGTGCTGCCGGTGGCGCCCTTAATGATGGCGTTGGCCACCGCGTCCAGCACCCCCATGATGGCCCCGCCGGCCACCAGCCCCGAGGCAAGGAGCACGCCCCGATCGTGGCGGGCCTTGACCGCCGCGTCCGTGTCGCCGGCCCCCTTGCGGCTCACCAGGTAGGCCAGGAAACCTCCCAGCAGGACGGGGGTGTTGAGCTCCAGCGGCAAGTACATGCCCAGGGCAAAGGCCAGGGCCGGCACGCCGGTCATGCGCAGGATGATGGCCAGCAGGACGCCCAGCCCGAACAGGTACCATTGCAGCGGGGCCTCGGTGGTGCCGAAGATGCCCAGCAGGATCTCCTTCATGGCCGACGCCTGGGGCGCCGGGATGGCCGACGTTCCGAAGCCTTCGCTCGGGTCGGCCTGGGACATGACCCACATGGCCAGGCCGCAGAAGATGGCCGCCACGGCCGTGCCCAGGAACTTCAGCGCCAGCTGCTTGGCCGGCGTGGCGCCGATCCAGTGGCCCACCTTGAGGTCCGACGCCAGGGCGCCGGAGGCGGCCAGGGCGGTGCAGACCACGCCGCCGACCATCATCGTGACGAACATGCCCGTGCCGCCGGTGAGCCCCATCTTCAGCAGCACAAAGCCGGTGACGATGAGGGTCAGCATGGTCATCCCGGACACCGGGTTGGTGCCGACGATGGCGATGGCGCGGGCGGAGACGGGGGCGAACAGGAAGGCGATGCCGGTGACCAGCAGGGTGCTGACGGCGGCGTATTTGACGGCGTCGGGGATACCCAGACCGAAACTGAAGAAGAGGAACGCACAGACCATGAAGGTGACGATGCCGATGGCCGCCACGGTCCCGGACAGGGAGCGGTCCACGCGCCGGACCGCCCCCCGGAGCACGAGAGGTTTGTGGGTGGTGGGGGGGGGGCGGTGGGGGGTGGTGGGGTGTATGCGGG
>CAZDDH010000076.1:8485-34649 GCA_964504165.1 uncultured Rickettsiales bacterium
CGACCCCGTGCCCCCCCCTTTTTTCTGGTTCTTCAGCGCCTTCATGTTGGCGAAGATCGATTTAATCATCGAGGGCAGCGAGCTGATGATGCCCAGCATGCCGGCGCCGGCGATACCCCCCACGCCGATGATGCGCACGTAGCGCTTGAACACCTCGCTCGGATCCATCTCGGCGATGGGCACCAGCCCCGGGGCCAGCACCCCCGGCACGTGCTCGCCGATGGCGTGGACCATCGGCACCAGCACGAACCACGACAGTAGCGACCCCGACGCGATGACCGCCGCGTAGCGCAGCCCCACGATGTAGCCGATGCCGATGATGGCGGCGTTGTTGAGCATGCGCAGCACCATGAAGTTGGGTGCCAGCGCCTGGTGCAGGTAGATGGCCTTGAAGTGCACCGTCTCCGCCATGGCGTGCAAAGTGGTCACGGTGCCGTCGTACAGGGCCCCCAAGCCGGCGGCCATGGCCAGGACCTTGGCCTGATTGCCCACCCGCTCGCCGGACAGCAGGATCTCGGTGGTGGCCGTGCCCTCGGGCCAGGGGAACTTGCCGTGCATCTCCACCATGAAGTGGTAGCGCAGCGGGATGAGGAACAGCACGCCCAGGCAGCCACCCAGGAACGACACCGCGATGACCTGCAGCACCGACGGCTCGGTGACGCCGTTGGCCGGGTCGGCGGCCAGCATGTACAGCGCCGGGATGGTGAAAACGGCGCCGGAGACCACGTGGGACGAATTGGCGCCGATGGACTGGATGATCACGTTCTCCAGCAGCGAACTCCGCCGGCTGAAGGCCCGTGACAGCCCGATGGCCAGGATGGCGATGGGGATGGCCGCTTCGATGCCCTGGCCCACCTTCAGGGCCAAGTAGGCTGCGGCCATGGCGAACACGGCGCAGAAGGCCAGCCCCATCACGATGGCGCGGGTGGTGACCTCCGGTACGCCGGTCTCGTCGGGGACGACCGGGACGTATGCTTCACCCTCTTCGAGGGGGCGGCGGGCGTTTTCCGGGAGGCCAGCGATGGCTCCCTTGGGTTCGTGATCCATGGTCTCTCCTGATGGCAGTCCCTACCGAAGCCCTATCGTGAGCCGCAGAAGCATAGCGCGGAATGGGAGACCAGGTGGAGGATGGGGGCTGGATTCCGACGACGAACGTTACTAGCAGCTACCGTCCACCGCGCCGCCGAAGGTCAGTGAGTAGTCTTCTCCGGGCACGATCAACTCGTCGAGCTCTTCCAGATCCGGCGCGATGAGGACGCCGAGTTCGTCACAGTTTGGTTGTTCGTCACCGTTGACATCCTCCCACGCACGGATCAACACCGACTCCCGGGACGCCTCGCTCTCGGTGACGATCTCCACCTCGTAGCCGCCCGTTCCGAAGAATTCCTCGTGGACCTCGTTCCCGGGGATGCAGCCTGGCCAAGCCACGTTGCCGTCGAGCGCCTCGGTGTACTCCAGCGTACCCATGTCGAGAGGGCCCTCCAGGACCACCGTCAGCTCGTCGACCCAGTACTCGTCGGTGACACAGGCCGGGCCCAACAGCACACCGAGGATCAGCAAACCGCGCAACATGTCTCGTATCGCCATATCCACACTCATCGGATCACCTCCCCACGCGCCTGCTTGGCGGGTCGAGGATCGAACTGCACCCCCAGCGTGGCCTGGAACATCGGTACGAATCCACGGTTGTCACCCCGCGCGGCGACCCCTGCCATCAACTCCCACACCAGGTGGCCGCCACGTCCTGTATCCGCCTCGAAGGCGGCCCCAGCCATCGCCTGATGGCCGCGGAAGGCCAATGAGTGTGATGCGGCATCGGTGCCGTCCTCCAGATGACCGACGCGAGTCTTGCCAAAGGGCTGGGTTTCGATACGCAGCATCGGTCCGAGGGCGAACCGATTGTCGGCGGAGAGTAAAAGGGCGGCACGGGCCCGCAGGATCGGGAACACGCGCAGCGCCACGCCGTCCACGTAGTAGTTGCCGAACACCATCTGCCCGTGGTCGCCCACGCCCCCCCGCAGATCCAGGTCCAGTCGGCCGGTGGAAGACAGCCAGGGTGAGAGCCGGAGCCCGCCCAGCGCATACCATTCGAACTCCCCAGGGAAGAAAAAACCCTCCCCCACCACGGCCAGACGATGGCTGGCCCGAACGCCCGCTCGGACTCCGAATCCAAATCCGAAAGGACCGTCCTCCATCCCGAGCCACCCCTCCAGCAACAGCGTTGGAGGATCGGGGCCCACTTCCAGGGGTGTGGTGGCATCATTGCCGGGCCGGCCAGCGCCCTGAGCGGCTGGGATCATCAGCAAGTTGGCAAGCCCGAGGGACAGGGCCAAACACGTGGTGGAGAGAGTGGGCCGCA
This sequence comes from uncultured Rickettsiales bacterium, assembly GCA_964504165.1. GTDB lineage: Bacteria > Myxococcota_A > UBA796 > UBA9615 > CAYRNR01 > CAZDDH01. The sequence continues at coordinate 10,845 of CAZDDH010000076.1, forward strand.
GTAGAGTTCTCAGTCCCCGAAACATCGATGTTCCTGTTCTGAATCCGCCTCGGTGGACGGGTCCACCCTGCATGCGCCACCGACACCATTTTGCAAGAAGCAGGCCCAGCAACCGGGCCAATTCGGCCCCTTCGACTACAGTGGCCTTTGCGTTGACCCCGTCCTGATCCAAACTTAGGGTCAGGACATCAGCATGATTCATGGGCACCGCCTTCCGCGATACCTCACCGCCATGGTCATGGCATGGGCATGGTCGTGCACCCTCCCCGGCTGCACGACCGATGATGACGACGTGGATCTCCCCGACTCCGACCCGGTCACGTCCATCATGGAGGCCATCGCAGGGTTAGGTGGCGTGGCGGTGTTCTTCGACGTGGAGCCGGCCGGTGGCCACACCTTGGTGGCCATCCACGGGTACGAGGACACACGGATCGTGGATATCGCCGCCGGTTCGGTGACGGTGGATCCAGACGGCATCGCCGGGATCCGCTACCAGCTACTGGAGGGCGGCGAGGTCGTGCTCGAGGCCGATGCCGTCGAAGCCGGCGGGAGCGCCCTGCTTGCTCCGGAGCCGGCGTTGCTGCTGGCCGACGAGGCGCTCACGGGTGTGTTGACCCTGGAGCCGGTGGACAGCAGCTTGGCCGTCGGCGACGTGGTCGTACGCCGCCAGATCCGGGGCTCGGATCAGCTCCTGTTCCTCGATCCACTCTGCCTGGAACAAGATGCCCTGGAGGCGTCCTGCTGGCTCGACGAGCCGCTCGCCCTGCTGGAGCACGCGGACCGGGCAACGGTGGACCTGCTGGAGGCCGTCACCTTGCCGCCCCACTCCCCCCAGGTGGGGGCGCCGACGGCCGAGGAGATCGGCCTGGCGTGGCGCTTCGCCGACGGCGACGGTGCCGAGGTCTACGCGGGGGGCAGCGGCCTGGCGATCTTCACCGGCCTGAGCCTGCGCTACGGCGATCTGCATGGCCACTCCAACCTGTCCCACGACGGCTGCGAACACGTGGACAGCTACTGCGGCCCGCGGGAGGGCGGCCCCGGGGCGGACTACTTCGCCAACGCCGTGGACGCGGGGCTGGATTTTGCGGCCATCACCGACCACGCCGAGTTCGATGAGCTGGTCATCGACGGCTCGGAGCCCTGGTTCATCTGGGAAGAGAGCCAGCGGCTCGTCGAGGAGGCCGACGCAGCCCTCGGGCCGGGCTTCGTGCCGCTGCTGGGGTATGAATGGACCGCATCGACTCCGGAGGCCGAGCTGCTCCCGGAGGATGACCCCAACGACTACCCCGAGGAGTTCGTGGCGGGGCACAAGACCGTGGTGTTCGCCGACACCACGGCCTGCGATCGGTACCGCATCGCCTCGGATTTCCCATCGGACAACTTCTACCGGGATCTCCAGCACTACGGCCCGGGTGAACCGCACTACATCGCTGGCTCAACGTCGGATCTCTACGGCCAGTTTGGTGCCGCGGCCGAGGAGTGCGAAGCACAGGAGGTGCTCACCTTCTATCACCATCCGGCGGTGTACCGCCCCGTTCCGGTGAACTGGGCGCTGGAGAGCAACGTACCGCAGGAGAACTACGAGATGCTGGTGGAGATCGTCGGTGGGCACGCCAGCGCCGAATGCCGCGACACCTCCCTCGACGGCTGCGATTTCCTGGCCACAGGACTCGACAGCAACACCTACATCCAGTGGGGCTCGGTACAGGAGGCGCTCACCCTGGGCTACCGGCTGGGTTTCCTGGGGGGCGGCGACCGTCACGACGGCCGGCCGGGGGCCCTGGGGCCCGAGCCGTCCTACATGGGCTACCTGGACGACCAGGACGGGGACGGCATCCCCGAGACCCCCCGGCAGATGTTTACCAACGGCGCCATCACCGGCGTGTACATCGACGGGGAGCTGGGCCGGGAGCGACTGTGGGCGGGCCTCACCTCACGCAAGACCCTCGCCACCACCGGGCCTCGGGGGCCGGTGGTCGTCCTGGCCGAGTCCGCGTCCGGCGCCCTGTACGCTCCGGGAGCCATCGTCCCCGCCACCGAATTCCCCCTGCAGCTGACCGTGCGCACCGTGGCCGAGGCGGACTACGAGCTGGCCCTCATCGAGGTCGTCGAGCCCACCGACGGCGCCGTGCTCGCCTCGACGGACGAGGAGTCGCTGGTGGTCGAACTGGGGGAGGCCGAGGCACCGGCCGTCTACGTCAGGCTGCGCTACTTCGAAGGGGACGTGGAGCACCGCGTCTTTGTCTCGCCGCTGTTCATCGAGGAATGAACGTCCGGGGTCATCACGGCTCCAACGCCACGAACTCCACCGCCGCTTCGAAGACATTGATCATCATCACCAGCTCGCTGTCCTCCACCGGAGCAGCCAGCACGGGCGAGAAGGCCGTCGCCGTGGCCATGAAGGGGGGGACCGCCAGATCCGTCAGTGGCATGGACGCGACCTCGTCGAGGGTGTCCGGGTCCAGGGCGCCGACGCGGGTGTTGTTGATCGCCAGGTAGAGGTCCGGCCCCACCAGGTGATCCACCAGCCACCAGCCCTGCACGTGGTCCACCTCCACCAGGTCCCGGTCCATCACCGACGGGCCCAGCAACACCCGGTCACGCGCCCTGTCCAGCGCCAGGGGCCGGCTGACGGGGCTGTCCACGATGGCCTCGGCCTGGACCTGCTCCCCGTCGATGGCCACCAGCCGATCGGCCAGCGAATAGTAGGCGTAGACACGGCCGCCGTCCTCTACTGCCAGCGCCATGTGCTGGACCAGGTCGCCCTCGCCCGGTGTCTCTACGGCGCCGGTGCCAATCTCGGCCACGTCCCCGCTGGCCAGATCCAGGGCCAGCACGGCGGCGGTGGGGGGGTGGGAGACGTACAGCGTCGTGTGATCCGCATCCAGTGCCACGTCGGTGATGATCGGATGGCCGGTACAGAGGGGATCGCAGGGCAGCTGGTGTGTCCCCCGGCCCAGATCGTAGCTGTCCACCTGCTCTAGGGTATCGGCGTCGTGGACCACCACGGTGGTGTGCTGCTGGCTGGCGGTGTAGACCCGGCGGCCGCCCACGTCGATGGCCACGGAGAACGGCCAGCGGGATACGGGCAGGGGGGTGGCCTCCTCGGTGGTCCAATCGAAGACCATCAGCTGGTCGGTGAGGTGACTGGGGAACCAGGTGCGCCCGGTGATCCCATCGACGGCCACATCATCGAGGGTGAGCCCCTGGGGCACGGAGATCCATGCGGTGGTGTCGTCTGGGCCGATGGCCGCGATGCTCAGCGAGTCCTCGCAGGCGGTGAGCAGCAGATCGCTGTCCTCCTTGTAGACGGCGAAATGGGGCGTGGTGCCGACCTCGGCCTGGGCCACCACCGCGCCCTGATCGGGATCGACCGCGTAGACGATACCGGGCTCACCCACATAGGCCTCCCCCGCGGGCACGCTGGCCCCCTGGCGGGCAACCACGTAGACCCGGTTGCGTGGGGTGACGCGGGTGACACCGAAGGGATCGCTACCCACCGGCAACTCGTCGATCCAGGCGGGGGCCTCCTGCCCGTCCAGCACGGCCAATCCGGACAGCCGGTCCGTCAGATACACGCGGTCCTGGCCCACAGAGACGGCCTGATTGGGGAAGGCGGCCGACGTCCAGCTGCCGGCCATCGCGCCGGTGGAGCGGTCCACCACATGCAACTCGGCCGCCGCCTCGTCGACGACGTAGAGCCGGCTGTCCGTCAGGTGGAATCTCGATGGCGTCACGGCCCCCAGGTCGTAGCTGCGGGTGACCGTATAGCTGGATCCATCCAGCTGGACCACGGCGTGATCCGCTGGGCAAGCCACCCACACGTCGTCCGTCGCCTCGTCGACCTGTAGCCAGCCGGTCAGCGGGCAGACCTGGTGGTCGCCCAGCGGCTGCCGGGTGGCCGCGTCGAAGCGCAAGATGCGTCCCCCATCCCGGTCGTTGACGATCAGGGTTCCGCCGGACTGGCATTCGATGAAAGGAAAGATCAGTCCCTGGCCACCGGTGAGGCCCCGGTGATCGATGGAATCGGCGGGGTGGCCGGCGATGGTGCTCGCCACGCCGATGGCCGGGTAGTGCAAATTGGTGAAGTAGACCTCCTCCAGCCCCGGGCAGACGGCCAGGTCGTAGATCCCGACGTTGTTCATCGTGCCGGGAGCCAGCAAGGCCTGGTCGCCCTCTTGCCAGGGTGATCCGGCGCTGTCGTCGTCGCCCGTGTCATCGTCCGCGCTGTCGTCGTCGGCGGCGCTGTCGTCGTCGTGGGCGTCGTCGTCGGCCGCCGAGTCGTCGTCGGGTTGCTCCGAGCATCCGCCGGAACACCCCATCCCCCATCCCCAGCCCATCATCAACAGTGCCATGAAGATCCCCGCGGGAGCTTGCCGGGGAGCTTGCTTATGGGTTCCTGATAATTGCATGACTTCGCTTTAATGTGGCCTTTATATATTGGCCGGCAATCAATTCTTGCGCTCCCAGGCCGATTTTGCGCCCGTGACCAGATCCTCGTGCCGGACGGTCCATCCGCCTTCCTTCCCCGGATCGTGGTCGATGAACGATACCTGGAGCTTGCCAAACGGGTCGCCCAGCGAGCCCGCGTTGTGGCACAGGCAGCGCGCCAGCTGCTCGGCCCCAGCTGCCTCGTGGATGTGCCCGCAGACCAGCACCCCGTCATGTGCCTCGGCCCTCTCGCGGATGGCCTGGCTACCGGCGTGCCGGCCGGCAAAGTGCGTGAGATCCAGCGGAGTATCCACCGGTGGAGTGTGGGACAGCAGGATATCGCAGGGATCCAGGGGCCGAGCGCGGATGTCTTCCTCGTCCCACTCGTAGGGGAAACCGAAGCGATTGGGGCCGGAGCCGCCGATACCGCCCACGCGCAATCCAGCCAGCTCCACAACCTTACCGTCGACGTTGCCCTCCCCCTCCTGATCGGGATGGTCATGATTACCAGGCACCCACAACACCGGCACCCTCAGGCGCTGCGGTACGGCGATCACGCGGGCTACCGATTCGAAGTGGAGTTCGCGGTCGCGGTCGGTGCGGGGCACACCGAATGGCAGGTCTCTGCCCAGGTCTCCCACCATCAAGACGCCGTCCAGGGGCTGGCCATCGAGGCGCTCCACGACCTTGTCCAGCAGATCGATCTGATGGTGCACATCGCCTATAACTGCAAGGGTAATGCTCTTTGTCATACAGCTAACTGTTCCTATGTTAACAATCTGCATTCCGGCGTGGTGACCGCAGGATACCATGCGCCGCGGCCGGGGCTGAGATTCCGCCACGGCGCGCACCAGCCACAATGGAGTGTACGTTTCATTCGGGTCGCCATGCGGATCATTTCTTGGCAAACTGGGTCCGATCCGCTGCCCGGGGGTTCCGAGCGCGCAACAACCCCGGAGCGTGGCGGAAGATTGGAACACACGATGAGGATGCTCAGGACCGTCTCGAGAATGCTGTGGATCATCACCTTGGCCGTGGGGCTCGCCGGTGCGCCCGCGGTGACGGCCGTGGCCAAGTCGGCCGCCGGCGGCAGCAAGGGCAGCGGCAAGGGCAGCGGCAAGGACAAGGACACGGGCAAGGGCAAGGGGGGGAGCAGCGACGGCTCCAACCTCGCCGACCTGATGAGGGGCAAGAAGGGCGGCGTGGGCTTCGGCATCAAGCCCGGAGTCGTGCCGAGTTTTTCGTCCATGGACGGCGCCGGTAACACCCCCCTCGGCATCGCGGTCGGATTCCGCGGTGTCTACACCCTCACGTCCTACACCCGCGCCGGTGGCGAGGTGTTCTATGATTTTGGTACGGGCACCGTGGCCGGTGGTGCGATGGTCGAGGGGGCGATCCCACTACGCAAGTACATCGACATCGGCGTCGGCGGCGTTGCCGGCTATGGCAACTGGGGATTGTTCGTCGAACCCCGCGTCTCGATCCACTACGCGTACAAGACCATCGCCATCGAGGGGTCGCTGAGCTATCAGCTCCATACCGGAGACCCGGGCACCTGGGGGGACGGCACCAATCCCCACCGGGGGACCACCTACCTCATGTTCTCGATGCTGTTCGGGAGCTGGTAGGCGGGGCAAATAAGGCCCCAATCGTTCTCAGTTCTCAGCCGACATCCAGGACCTACCCGCACCAACGTGCCCAGGCCGTCAGGCCGGTGCCCGTGCCCGTGCCCGATTTATGATGTTCGAAACCCATCTATCTGGATCAATACAGACCACGTTTCGAGGTTTCAAAACACCTATCGGGCACCGGCGGAAGGGAAGACCCGCCTGGGCACGGGCACGGGTGGGAGCGCCGCTCCACTATCGCGGAATGAGGCTACTCCTGACTCGCTCCCACGACCGGTTCCGGCCCATCCAGGATCATCCCCAGCGGCAGGTGATAGACCCGCCGGTCCACCGCCCGCACCTCCGGGTCCAAGGTGATCAGGATCCCGTGTGACGCCTGCATGCGGTACCGGTCCAGGAACCGGTGCAGCGCCGCGACGTCCCGGCGCCCGGGAGTGCCGGTGTGCCGGATCGCCAGGGGAATCAACCGCCCCTCGATCTGGAGCACCAGATCGCACTCCAGGCCCCGCGGTGTCTTCCAGAAATGCCCCGGCCAGGGCAGCCCGGCGTGCCCCCAGAGCTTGACGAGCTCCATGATCACGAAGGCGACGAACAGGTGGTGGAAGTGGGGCGCGTTGAGCAGCCCGGAAGCGTCCCGGATCCCCTGCATGCGGCAGCCGAGCCCACTGTCTGCGAACAACCACTTGCGGCGGCGTACGAGCCGCTCGTTCCCAACCGGTGGGATGGGCGCCAGGGAGACCGCCTGGTAGCTGACCCGGAGCCGCTCCAGCCAGTGATCGATGGTCCGGTGATCCACGTCCAGCTGCCGCCCCAACTCCGCCTTGTTGAGCACCGTGCCCGAGCGGCCGGCGCATAGCGTCACGAACCGATCGAAGCGGCCGGGATCGGCCACCGGCGACAGGTCACCACCCGCGCCCTGCAGGAAGGTCCGCCGGTAGGCCTCGAGCCACAACCCGCCGCGGTCATCTAGGGCCACGGGGGGGAACCCGCCGGAGAGCATGGCCTGCACCACGTCGCTGTCGTTGGCCTCGTAACACCGGCCCAGAAGCTCTTCGAGACGCTCGGGGTCTTCCAGGTAGAACATCGTCTCGACGGGTGCGCCGCCCAGGGGACGGCGGATCTCCTGTTGCACCATCGGCCACAGCTCGACGCTGGCCATCCGCCCCGCCACGGCCGGCGGCAGGCCGGTCAGCCGGTCCGGGTGCACGCCGGAGGTCATCAGGTAGCGGAACTCACCGTCGCCACGCTGTAGTCCTCGGGCCAGATGAAGGAACAGCTCCGGTGCGTTGGACACCGACTCCAGCAGCAACACACCGGGGCGGTTGGCGAAGAACAACGTCGGGTCCCGGCGGAAGGCGTCCAGCTCGGATGCGATGCCCAGATCCACGGTGGTCAGCTGGTCCCCGAACAGCTCGCGGGCCAAGCGGGAGACCAGGGTCGTCTTCCCGCTCTGGCGGGGGCCGGACACCAAGATGGCGGGGAACAGCGGCACGAGATGCCGGATAATTCCATCTAGATATCGGTAGTTAGGTTCCATATGTGCAATTTGGGAATAGCTTTCCATTTTTGCGCGAAGAATGCAATCCCCCGACGGCCCCGCAGGACCCAATCCGGCCAGAGGTCGCCGTGACTCGATGCCCCCTGTATTCTTTGGAGTCGAGGGAGGAAACGCTGGACGCAGAATCCCAGGCTTCGATCCTTGAGTTGGCTCTGTCTCGAGGGCTCATCAAACCCTCTGATCTAGAGGTGGCGGACGGGGACGAGCCCCTCAATCAGCTCATACAATCCGGCGCCCTGACCCAGCAGGCCGTGGACGCGATGGCCTTCGAGCTCCGCCAGCGGTCATGTGAGTCCGATGCCGGCTCCGATCCGGACGCCGTCCAGACCCAGATGTGGGATTCCACCCCTTCCATCGTCCAGTACGAAGCCAAGGCGGGCGGCTGGGACAGCATGGACAGTACACCGAGCCATCCGAGCATGCCGTCCGATCGCTTCGGCAAGGGCACGGTGTGGGGCCGGTACACGCTCGGCAAGCGCCTGGGCAGCGGCGGCATGGGCGTGGTGTTCGAGGCCCACGACGACACGCTGGATCGAACGATCGCGCTCAAGTTCCTCAAATCCGGCGACGTGGATTTCCTGCTGCGGTTCTTCCGTGAGGCCAAGGCCCAGGCCCGCCTGCACCACGACAACATCTGCGATGTGTACGAGGCCGGCGAGCTGGACGGCCAGCCCTTCATCGCCATGCGCTATGTGGACGGCGAGGAGTTGACCACCGCCGCCAGCCGGATGTCGATGGAGGCCAAGGTCAAGATCGTGCGGGAGGTGGCCGATGCCATCCACGCCGCCCATCGCGAAGGCCTGATCCACCGGGACATCAAGCCGTCCAACATCATGATCGAGGAGCGGCCAGACGGCAGCTATCGGCCTACGGTGTTGGATTTCGGCTTGGCTCGCATCGAAGGAGATCCGGGCGCTACCGCCACGGGCGTGATGCTCGGTACCCCGGCCTACATGGCCCCCGAGCAGGCGCTGGGGGAGTCCAACCGCATCGACCGACGCACGGACGTCTACGCCCTCGGTGCCGTGCTGTACACGCTCATCACCGGGGATCCGCCGTTCCAGGTCAAGACCCAGGCCCAGCACCTGATCGCCATCATCCAGAGCGAACCACCCCGTCCACGCAAGAAGGTGGCGTCGCTGCCGGTGGAGCTGGAAGCCATCGCCCTGAAGTGCCTGGAAAAGGAGAACCAGGATCGGTACCCGTCGGCCCGCGCCCTGGCGGAGGACCTGCAGCGTTATCTGGACGGCATGCCGGTGGAGGCCCGGTCTGCCGGGCTGCTGTACAGGGCGAGCAAGATCGCCCGCCGCCACCGGGCGCTGGTGGCCATCTCCACCCTGGCCATGGCGCTGGCGTTGGTCCTGGTGGGCACATCGGTCAACTCGCGGATACGCGCCTCACAGCAGGCCCAGGTCGCCCAGCGGTTTGGCCAGGACAGCCGCGATATCGAGTGGGCGATGCGGGTCGCCCACATGTGCCCGCTGCACGACATCCGCGAGGACAAGCAGGCCGTCCGGCAACGCATGGCAGCCATCGATTCCCAGATGGAGGATCTGGGCTTGCACTCCCATGGGCCGGGGCATTACGCGCTGGGACGCGGCCACATGGCGCTCGGCGAAACCCGAGAGGCCCGCGGCGAGCTCGAACAGGCATGGGCGCACGGGTACCGGGAGCCGGAGGTGGCCTACGCGCTGGGACTCACCATGGGCCAGCAATACCGCCAGGAGCTCAAGGCCATCGACGCCATCGCTGACGAGGAGATGCGGACGCGGCGACGGATGGCGGCCGAGACGGAGTACCGGGATCCGGCCCTGGGCTACCTGCGCACGGGAAAGGGCTCGGAGGCCGTCCGCAACCAGTACCTGGAGGGGCTGATCGCCCTGTACGAGAAGCGGTACGAGGACGGGCTGGACAAGGCCGCTGCTGCTGCACAGCGAGCGGACTGGTTCTACGAAGCCAAGTTGCTGACGGGCGACCTGTACCTGGACCGGGCCGACAGCACCGTCCAGGAAGCCGATCGGCCGGCCATGTACCAGGACCTGGATCTGGCGCGTCAGGCGTACGGTGAGGCCATCGCTATCGGCCAGAGTGATCCCGCCGGGTACCAGGGGCTGTGCCAGAGCTGGCTGACCCAGATGGGTCGGGATCTGTACACCGTCGACGATCTGACGCCGCAGGTGATGGAGGCCGTGGACGCGTGCGGCGAGGGCGTCGCCGTGGAACCGGACCGCGGGACCCTGCACCGGATGACCTCCCGGATCTGGTACCAGTATGCGAACTGGAAGGTGGAGCGCGGCCTGGATGCGTCCCGGGAGATGGCCGCTGCGTTGGCCAGCGGCCTGCGCGCCATACGCCTGGACCCTCAGGATGATTATGCCTACGAGATGCTGGGCCAGATTTACCTGGAGGCGGCCACGGTCGAGGTCATCCACGGCCGGGATCCAGAGCTGTTCCTCTCCCGTGCGGTGCGGGCACTGGAGCGGGCGGTGGAGTTGGCGCCGACGCACGCCGTCGCCCTGGGATGCCTGGGCGAGGCACACCGGGTGCGCGTCCACTATCAGTGGGAGCGGGCTCTGGATCCCACGGAGAGCCTGAAGGCCGCCATCGACGCGTATGAGAGGGCCATCGAGATCCGGCCCACGCCCGACCTCTGGTCCCACCTGGGCAACATCCATCTGGACCGGGTACAGGTGATCAACGAGGCCCGCGGTGACAGCGCGCCGGACATGGAGCGCGCCATCGCCTGCTACCGGGAGGCCATCCGCCTGGATCCGGACGACTACTTCGCCTACGGGAGCCTGGGCACGGCCTACTCCGTGTACACGGACATGGATCTGTACGCCGACCGGAACCCGGCCGAACACGTGCAGGCGGCTGCCGAGGCGCTAGAGCGAGCGGCGGAGATCGCGCCCACCTGGACGCACGGCTACATCATGTTGGGCAGCGTGCACATGACCCAGGCCGAGTACGACCGCGGGCAAGGGTTGGATCCGGGGCCGGCCGTCGAGCTCGCACTGGATGTCCTGACCGGGGCGTTGGAGCTCAATCCCGAGGATCCCGAGACCCTGTACTACCTGGCCGAGACGCACCTGATCCGGGCCGAATACGTGCTGTGGACCGGCCAGTCGCCCACCGCCGAGCTGGCCCGCGCCCGTTTGTACCTGGAGGGATCGCTGGCCGTCGACGCCCACGATCCGGACTGCCACTTCGCCCTCGCGCGCATCGAGATGGTCGAGGCACGCTGGGCCATGCGCGAGGGGCGCTCCCCCCGGCAACATTTCCAGCGGGCAGAGGCCTCGCTGGCCCACTACTCGGAGGTCTACCCAGATCTGACCTGGACGTGGAACGCCCAGGCCGAGCACATCCGATGGCAGCAGGAGTGGGCCATTTCACGTGGTGGCGGCGATCCCAGCCAGCTGCAGGAGGCCATCGCGTTGACCCACAAGCCCGCTGACGACGACCCGGAGAAGACCGTCTCCATGGCTACCCGGGGAGCCTTGCTGTGGATGTTGGCTGACCTGGATCCCGATCCGGCACAGGAGGGGGAGCTGCGCCAGCAGGCCCGTCAATTGCTGGAGACCGTGGCCGCCGATGATCCGTTCCTGGTGAAGGACATGGATCTGCCTCACCCCGCGCCGGCACCTTGAAGGCCAGGTTCGCCGGCTCAACGCCCCTCGGGGAGTGGGACCTCTCGCTGACGCCGGGTGATGGCGGCCAATAGCTCGTCGGGAACCTGCGACGGGCGGCAGCCCAGCACCCGCGCCACCACCGTCGCCGCCGGTACGAACACCGGGGTCAACTCGGACGGATCCATGCCGTGGGAGGCCCCGTCGAGCCCCGCGCACACCGGATCCAGCGGGCACACCTGGCAGGCCTCTGCTTTGTGATGTAGGAAGCCGGTCTGGCGGACCAGGCCCTTGTCGTCGAGGAAGTGGATCGAGCGTTCCTCGTCCTTGATGATCTTGCGGGTCTCGGTGGAGGCGTGGGCGAAGGCGGCCATGTAGCACAGGGGCACCCGCTCCACGCGGAAGGTGCGGCCGGTGTGCTGCAGCTGCGCCAGCGCCCAGTGCAAAGAGAGCTCGAACTGCCACAGGGCTGGGACCGTGCCCGGGTTGTCGGCCACCCGGTTCATCACCGTATCGAGGCCGTTGAACACGAAGTGTTTCACGAAGGGGAAGCGCTGCACCACGTCGGCCACGTGGGCGTCCAGGTGATCGGCGTTGAGGCGGTTGATCACGGTGTTGACGTCGGCGGTGACGCCGCGGGCGCCCAGGCGCTCCAGGGCTGCGTGGGCGTTGGCCAGCGAGTCCGGCACGCCGGTGAGATCGGCCACTACCTCTGGGCGATGGGAGTAGAGGCTCAGGTGCACGTGCTGCAGGCCGGCGTCCAGCAGCTCGCCCAGCAAGGCGGGTTCGGTGCCCAGCCGCTGGCCGTTGGTGATGATGCGCGGCGGCAGGCCGGCGGCGGTGGCGTGGGCCACGAGGGTGGCCAGATGCTCGTAGAGGGTGGGTTCGCCGCCGGTGAACAGGACGCCGGCGTAACCCTCGGCGGCCAGCTGATCCACCTGGCGCCGGCCCTCGGCCAAGCTGAGCACGGCGTCGTTGGTTGGATTGGAGCAGATGCGGCACCGCTGGTTGCAGCTGCGGGTGACCTGCACGTAGCCCAGGTTGGCCATCAGCGGGCCTCCCCATCGGCGACGGGCGGGACCGGCCGGAACTCCCCGAAGCCGTACCGCTCGGGGTACTCGCGCCAGGGGCCCTCGCAGGCCTCGAACCAGCGGCAGCCGGGGCAGTCGGGGCCCTTGAGCTTGCCCTCGTGCAGCCGGTACTGGCGGTAGTCCTCCACCACCACGCCGGCGTCCACGACGCGGGTGGATGGGATGCGTGACTCCACCACGTGCTCCTCGAAGCCGGGCAGGATGCAGTAGGGCACGGCCTCGGTGACCACCGGCACGCCTGCGGCACGGCCCACTCGCAGGCCCTCCATCAGATAAGGCGCGGCAAGCTCCATGCGGGGCACCACAGCGGTGAGCGCTTCGCCCGCGGTGCCCACCGGGTGGACGTAGGCGAACTGGAACTGGTCCACCCCCAGCTGCACCAGCAGCCGAGCCAGGGCTGGGAGGTTGCGGAAGTTGGCCCGCACCACCACCGAGTTGGTCAGCACGTACTGCCCCAGCCGCTTGAGGTTACGGATGCCGGCGGTGGTCTGGGCAAAACTGCCGGGGGCACGGGTCAGCCAGTCGTGCAGGGCGGGCAGCGGGCCGTGCAGCGCGGGGGAGAACTCGGTAGCGCCGGCGTCGATGAGACGCTGGCACGCCTCCCGGGACGCGAACATGCGGCCGTTGCTCTGGATCTGGACCGGGCGGTACCCCAGCTGGGCGGCCAGGGCGACCAGCTCCAGCAGGTCGTCCCGGAGCGTGGGTTCGCCGCCGGTGAAGACCACACCCTGAGCCCCTCCACGGGCGTCCTCCAACTCCCGCCGGAGGTCCCCGGTCTCCGGCGGAGCCACCTCGTGGCGCTTGTCCCCCTGGACGCAGAACCGGCAGCGGTTGTTGCAGGCGAAGCCGATCTTGAGGTCGAGGCGGGTGTCCACGGTGTGGCGCGGGCTGCTCAGCGACCGCGCTCCTCGTGGGTGCGGGCCAGGGCGATGTTGGCCAGCTCGCCGGCGACGGCATCGGCGTCATCGCCGTCGCCGAGGGTAAGGGTCACGCTCAGCCCCGAAGCGTTCTTGCGGCACAGGACCTTGGCGCCACCCCGGAACTCGTCGGCGGTCTCGCGCACGGCAGCCTCGTCATACAGGTCTCGCTCGAAATCCAGCCGGATCGATTGGCTCATGATCACCTCGTATGCTGACGGATCTTAGTCACTCTGGGGCTCGCTGGATACTGGTACGAACTCGTCCAGCCCATAGAGCTGCCGGTACTGGCGGTGGAACCCGGGGCAACGCCCGGCGGCGGCGCACCTGGACTTCAGCGGGCACGGCATCGGCAGCTTGTCGGCGACCCCGGGGTCATCGAGCTCGCCGTCGCCGATGGTCTGGGGGGGGAGCGAACCCACGGCAGCCACCAGCCCGGGGCTCAATGCGGGCTCGGCGCTCAGCACGCACGGCGGAATCTGGGCGCCGATACCCTGCAATATCGTCCCGGCCGCCGATGGTTCAAGGCGGGCCACGGCTGCCACCAGATCGGATAGCCGCGGCGCGAACTCCCGGTAGGGTCCCAGGTCGTCCGACGAAGGCGATGGGATCAGCGTGGAGGCTGGGGCCCCCAGCCCAAGCCGGGAGGCCCATTCCAGCATCGCCCCCAGCTCGGGGATGTTCTGCCGCACGACCACGGCATGCCAGCGCACCTCGAACCGTTCCATGGCCCCGTGGATGCCCCGCACGGTCTCCCCATGGGAGCCCGCGGCGGCGGCCACCTCGTCGTGCACGGCCGCGGTCGCTCCCAATAGGGGGATGTCCACGGCGGTCAGGCCGGCGTCCGCCAGGCGGTCGGCCCAGGCCGGGTCGGCCAGCGCGCGGCCGGAGGTCCAAGCCTCGATGCGGCCGTAGCCCAGGCCACGCGCATACCGCAGCAGGGCGGGTAGATCTGGGTGTTCCAGCGGCTCCAGCGCCACCATCCGCAGGGCATCCAACCCCTGTTCACGCCCCTGCTGCAACGCCCGATGGAACACCGTCAGATCGTCCAGCGGCCAGGCCGCCCGGGCGTGTTCCTGGATGATGCGGGTCGTGCAGTAGCTGCAGGCGTTGCGGCAGCCGGTGCGGATCACCAGCGATACCGCCCCTTCGTCGGGATGGAAGCGGGCCGGGACCCAGCCGTCGTTGGAGCGGTGCGGTGCGGGTCGGCGGCCGCCGCTGGTCATCGACGCAGCGTCCTTCCCGTCCACCCACAGCCGGGATGCCCCCAGCCGGCGGCCCAGGGCCGCCAGCTCGTCCAGCGTCCTCTTCAGGCCGTCATGGGGGACCGCCCGCAGCACCACCTCGGTGGCTCCAGTCGCCGCGCGGGCCAGCTGCTGCACCCCACGGCAACTCTGGGCGTGGGCCCCGGGGACCCGCACCCGTTCGTCGTGGGCCGCCGGCAGCGGGTCGTGCAAGCTGATCGCCACCAGCGCCAGACGCCAGGACGCCACCGCCTTTGCCACCTTGGGGTAGGCCAACGCCCGGCCGTTGGTGATCAATCCAACCTGCGCCGCCCCGCCCCGCCGGGCCGCATGGACCAGCTGCTCCAGATCCGGCCGCAGCAGCGGTTCGCCGGGCCCGTCCAGCACCAGCAACTGTGGCTGTTGTCGTTCCGCCAGCCGGTTGACCACCTCGGCGGACAACGGCTCGTTGCGCTGGAAGTCGCAGATGCTGCAGCGGCAATTACAGTCGCCGCCCACGGGTACTCGGAGGATCGGTCGGGTATCAGCCATCGGATTCCGTTGGACGTTCAGGGTGCAATCAGGCCGGCCACGAACGTATCGAAGGCGGTCACGGCGTCCCCCCGCCGCACGATGAACTGCCGCATTCCAGCGACTGTGGTCACCATGAACTGGCCCGTACCCATCTCCCGTTTTTCAGCGCGGATCTCGGCGTTGGCCTCCAGGGCAGCGACCTGCTTCCAGAGCTTCACCACCGCCTCGACCGCCAGCTCCCCGTTGCGAGCTTCACCACCGCTGTACACCCCGCTCGAGCTCTGCTCGGGGGTAACCGGTACCCTCTCGAACCGCACCGGATCGGCATCCGCGGCACGCCAGAACTTGTAGCTGTTGCCGCTGCCATCGGCGTAGACCAGCGTCCACGGTACAGGCGGCACCACGCCCTTCGCAGCCCCTTCCGCCGCGCCCTCGACGCCCTGTTGGATCTCCGGCTCCGCGGATTGCACCGCCTCCCCCACGCTCGCGAATGCCAGCAGCACCAATCCAAAGACCACGCCAAATCTCTTCATCAGCCTCACCTCATGATCCATCTTCGCGCATCCCCACTCCCATCGCACCTCCTCGACGCTCAGCGTCCCATAGATATTCACGACCCCACCGTACACCCACGGGACGTTCACCGCTCCACGGATATCCGTACCAGCCCCAACGTCCATCCACGGGACGTTCGGGGTGGCTCGAGTATCCGTGCGGGGGTGAACGTCCGGGGGAGGCGCCGGCGGATGGACCGTTATGCGGTGTAACCTATTGGTTTCGTGGTTCGTGGGTGTTTGGTCAGGGAGATAATGGGATGATCGGTCGGCCGTTGTTTTCGGTAGTCGGAGCCGCTGCTTTTGCGCTCTCGGTGGGGTGCAGGGGATCGGCGGAATCCGCGACGGAAGCCACGTCGGTCAAGGCATCCGAGGCGCTGGCGCTGGCCATGTTGGACCGGATCGGGGAAGCCGAACGCCGCGCGGCCGAGCGGCCACCCGACCCGGCAGCCTGGCCTCACTGGGAAATCGTTATCTTCCAGGCTTCGTTCCACGGCATCGATGAGGGCCTCGACCTCGACCCAGCCTTCCGCCGGGCGCTGCAATCGTACTTTGATGCCAACGAGCCGTTCGAGGTGCCCGCCGATCTCTCGCTGGCCGCGCAACGGGAAGGGCTGGCGCCCATTCACGAGGATATGGCCCGCCGCTACGAAGCGTTCGCCAGCTTCCTGCTGGCTCGGGCCGAGGCAGATGAGGAAGATGTGGCCGCCCGCGGACTACTGGCGGTGACCGCAGGGATGCACAAGGCGGCCATGCGCAGCTGCTATTTGGAGTTCCCGCGCGCAGCGCTGCTGGATCGCGTGTTGCTGGATGGAGCTATCGGTATTGGAACCCCACCGTGCGCTCTGCTCATCACCGTCGGCGCGGGTGGGGACGCGAGCGGACGGACGGCATGCCCCCTACCCGCAAATAAAAGCGTCCCCCTGGCCACACAAATCCAATCCCTCAGGCGCACCTGGCGGAGGGAGATCTACGCGATCGACGGCCAATCGACTTGGCTTGAGGTGGGCGATCGGCTGGAATCACGGCGGTGGGTCAACATCCGTGCCAGCAGTCTCGTCAGGCTGCCCCAATCCACGTCGAGGATCCCCGACGAGGTGGGGACCAACGTGGTGCTGTCACCCCACCAGCTGTGCGTGGACGGCCGGGCCATCGCCTCCTGGGACGATCCCGTGGACTGGCGCGACGCGGCCGGCGAGACGATGCGCGAGGCGGCGGTCACTGCGCACATGGTCTCCACCCGCAACCCGAAACAGAAGCCGTCGAGGAACAAATGGCTCATCCAAGCCGACGCCGACCTCCCCTGGACGACCGTCGAGGCCATGATGTCCATCGCCGCCGACCACGAGTTCATCCACCCCCTGGTTGTGGTCAGCCCGATCACCGCGCAGCCGTTGCTACATCAGAGCCATGTGATGACCTTGCCCGTCCGCTATCTCGCTGTGGCCGACGCCCAGCAACGGACCTCGTTCGCCCAAGCGGGCCCATCCGTGTGGCTGGCCATCGAACAAGACGGCTTCGAGCTAGGGGATGGCACGGCGCTACCAACCGACAAAAGCGGCGCTTTCCCTTTCTCCGCTCTCAACACTCTCCTGGCGGCGATGCCGCGCGCCGACCATACCCAGGGACCACCGGCCCTATTCGTGGTTCCATCCCCAGACACTCCGTGGCAACGCGTGATCACGACCCTGGACGCGGCCCGCGAGCATTGCCGCGCACCCAACGAGGCCTGCGCGCCGCTGTACCCCGATGTCTGGCTGGTAGGAAACGCCGAGGCGTTCGCGACGCCGACGGACTGACGGTGAAATCCACCGCGTGAGGGCGAATCGGCCCGGCCACCTGTTACAGTCGATCCGATGCCTACCACCCCTCCCGATCTGGCACGAGAAGCCGTCGCCAGCGAGGCTCGCCGCTGGGTTCGCATCGCTCGCGCCTGCAACAACCACTGCGCGTTTTGCCTGGATTCGGACGCCAATGACGGAGCGCTGCTGCCCCGCGAAGAGGTGGAACGGGACATCGACGAAGGGCGCGCACAGGGCGCCATGCGGCTGATCCTCAGCGGCGGAGAGGCGACGATCCATCCGGATTTCACCCACTTCATCCGCCACGGCAAGGCGGCCGGGTACGCCCACGTGCAGGCCATCACCAACGGCCGCATGTTCGCCTACCCGCGCTTCGCCGACGGGGCGCTGGAGGCCGGACTGGACGAGGTGACCTTTTCGCTCCACGGGCACACGGCCGAGCTGCACGACGGGCTCACCGGCGTGGCGGGCTCCTTCACCCAGACGCTCCGTGGGATCCGCAACATGGCCGGGCGCTGCATCGTCAGCGGCGACGTGGTCATCAACGGCCGCAACGTGGCCCATCTGCGCCACATCCTGGAGCTGTTCATCACCCTGGGGGTACGGGAATTCGACCTGCTGATGGTGGTCCCGTTCGGGCGCGCCACCCCCGGCATCAGCCCGGACATGCTGTTCGACGCCGAAGCGGCGCTGCCCCACCTGCGCCGGGCCCTGGAGCTGTCCAAGGACCCGTCCCTGCATCTGTGGACCAACCGCATGCCCCCCGCCCTGCTGGAAGGCAACGAGCCGCTGATCCAGGACCCCCACAAGCTGCACGACGAGGTCCGCGGCCGCCGGGACCTGTGGGACGACCTGCTCGCCGGCCGGCCCATGCGCTGCGCGGGGGAACGCTGCGACTACTGCTTCATCCACCCCCTGTGCCGGGCGCTGGAGCAGGCGGTCCGCACGCTGTCCGACGGCGTGCCCAGCACCCTGCTGATGGATCTGCGACGCCCGATTCCCACGGCGGCACCACACTGGCTGGGCAAGCCCCGCGAGGTGTTGTGGATCCGCGGGCGCGACGCCGCCGATCTGGCGCAGCTGCCCCTTGGGATGCGCCCCCGCCGCGTCTGGCTGGAGCTGGACACGCCTGGCGGCCACCGCCGCGCCCTGGAGGACGCCGGGCTACCCCAGCCCCATCGCCTGGCCGTGCACGATCCCCAGGCCCTGCGGGCGGCCCGCCGGGAGGATCCTCCCGAGCTGCTGGTGGCCGTCAACCGTGCCACCGCGCCACACCTGGCCGAGTTGGCCGCTTCCCCGCCGGCGAAGTGGATCGTGGCCTACCGCCCATCCCTGACCCTGGAGGCCGCCGCCGACCGCGACGTGGACCCGGGCCCCGCGCTGGCCTCGATCACCGCCCCCCGCTACCTGGACATCCCCCCCTGCCTGCGCCCCGGCACCGCGCCGCCCGAGCACGAGGACCCGTTCCCGCTGGCCGCGGTGGCCGGGGACGGCAACCTCGACGTCCAGGCCTTCGTGGACCACTACATCCAGCGCCTCTACCGCACCAAGAGCCTGCGCTGCCGGGACTGCCTCCACCACGACCGCTGCGAGGGCATCTCCCTCCACCTGGCCCGCCAGTTCGGCCTGGCCATGTTGTCGCCGGTGAAGGGCTGACGATGGGCCACTACCTGCTGCTGCTTCCGGTGCTGTTCGTGGCGGCGGCGTCCATCCGCGACGACCTGACCAGCGGCCTGATCTACAACCAACGCCTGCTCCAGGGCCTGGTAGCCGGCGGGGCGGTCTACCTGCTGCTGCTGCTGCTGGAGCTGGCCGGCGCGGCCCCCGGGCTGTGCTCCGCGCCACCGGCCGAAGGTGGCTGGCCCTGGACCGCGGTGGTGGCGCTCAACTTGGCCGTGGGCCTGGCCGTGGCGATCCTGCTGTGGGTGATGCAGATCTGGGCCGCCGGGGACGCCAAGCTGTTCGCCCTGTACGCCTTTTTGGTGCCGCCGGCCGTCTACACCGACACGTACGTGGCCGGATTCCCGGCCCTACCCATGCTGGTGAACGTCTTCGCGCTGGTGTTCGCCTACCTGGTCCTGGACCTGCTGCGCACCGGCATCCCGGCGGCGCTGCGGGGGCTGGGTGACGGTAAACGACGCAGCGTCGCCCTACGCGCCGCCCCCCGCGCCCTACTCAAGGCGTTGCCGCTGCTGCTGTCGTTCACGGCGGTGTTCGCAGCCATCCGCCTGCTGCGCGCCCTGTCCCGCGAGGAACTGCAGCCGCTGCTGGGGGTGGGGGATTTCACCCTGTTCCTGATCCTGTTCGTGGCGTTCCGGCCCCTCTCCCGCCTGCTGACGACCCGCGCCGGCGCCATCGTCTTCTCGGTCATCTCCGCGGTGGCGTTGCTGATGATGGGATTCCGGCACGGCGTGGCCGCCCTGCCCGAGCTGATGGCCCCCAGCGCGATGGCGGTGGCCTTGCTGCTGTTCGCCCGCGCCTACCCCAAGCTGGGGGAGTCCTCGCGCAGGACCACGGTGGGCCGCCTGGAGCCCGGCGTGGTGTTGAGCCAGGAGACGCTGGTCATCCTCCTCGCCCGCGAACAGCAGGAGGTCGCCGGCCTTGGCGACGACGCACCTGCGCCCGATGCCGAGCCCCCCGGCAGCACCGCCCGGCCGAGCCGGCTGGGGAGCCTGACCGCCGATGGACTGACGCCCGAGCAGGTCCGCTACATCCGCACCCGCTACGACGACGACGAGACCATCGCCATCTCACGCACGCTGCCGTTTTCGCCATTCCTGGCGGCGGGGGCGCTGCTGACCTGGGGACTGGGGGGAGCGGTGACCGGGTGGATCACCCGCGGGGGTGGATGACCCCTACTTGAAGGGGCTCTTGCCGATGGAGACGTCGAGGGAGTCGTCGTCCTCGGAGCCGGTGGTGGGCTCGCCCCCGAAGTACTCGATGGACCCGTCACCATAGGTGGAGCTGACGCTATGACGGTCCGAGGACTCGTCGATGGTGATAGTCGTTGCGTCGGGGAACCGGATCCGCACGGCCAGCCACGAGACCATCCCCACGGCCGCCACGGTCCCGTCCTTGAAGTGGTACTCGGCCATACCGGGGCTGTACCGCACCGCGCCGCCATCGAACCACTCGTCGAAGTTCCCCGGCATGTCCTCATCCCGCGGCTCGGACCGCGAGCTGGGGGTGGCGGCGACGGCGTTGAGGATCTCCGCCACGTCTAGCAGCGTCACACGTTTGTTGTAGCCTTCAGTCACGGGGTGCAGTCGCTCCGGCCACCGAGGTTGAGCACGATGTTCGTCACCAGCTGCGATCCTTCGGTGGAGTACTCGCTGCCCAGGGCGTCCAGGCCCAGGTACCACGTGGTGTCGTAGGGGACGGCCGGGTCCTGCATCAGCAGGCCGTAGGTTGGCGCCGCCGGGGAAATCCCAAGCACGGAGGCGTTCAGCTCGAAAATGGCGTTCACGGCGACCGGGGCAGGGGCGACATAGCAGACATTGGGAATGCCCTGGTCCAGCACCTCGAACGGCGTGGTGAAGAAGGGATGGGCTAGATCGTTGGTCTGCAGCACGTCGGTCGCGGTCTGGTCCACGTCCCAGTAAGTCAGCAAAGCACCCATCTCCTCCATCAGGGCAGCTCCACCAGTGCCCATCGCCAGCGTGGGGAGCCCGTAGCCGGCGACGATCGTCCCATCACCGAGCCAGCCGCCCTGGCCGTCGTCCGTACGGAACTCCGCCAGCACGACGTGGTACTGGGCGGCGTCCACTGCCGCCAGCTGGGCGTCGTCGTAGGCGGGCACGGTGGCGTGCAGCTGGAGGCAGCCGCCCGCATGGGTGGCCAGCGCATCGGTCAGCTCCGCGTTGTCCGCGTTGGCGTCGTCCACCAGGTACAGGATCTGCACCTCGTCGATCACGCCGTCGCAGTCCTCGTCGATGTTGCCCGGGATCAGCTCGGGGGCGCCGGGGTAGATGGCCGCGTCGCCGTCCTCGCAATCCATCGGATCGTCGCAGGTGGTCACTCCGTCCCCGTCCGAGTCCATCTGGTTGAGGGTGACCTCCGCGTCGTTGCAGTCCGCCGGATCGTCGCAAGTAGAGGAGCCATCCCCGTCCGCGTCGTCGAGGTTGAGGGCCGGGTCGCCGTCGTCACAGTCCGGCGGATCGTCGCAGGTGGAGGCGCCGTCAGCATCGGCGTCGTCCCAGTTGAGGGTCGCGTCGCCGTCGTCGCAGTCCTCCGACGCGGGCCAGCCGTCGCCGTCCGCGTCCGGATCCTCCGTATCGTCGTCGTCGTCCGCCGAGTCATCGTCGTCGGCGGTGTCGTCGTCATCGTCCGCGGTGTCGTCGTCGTCCCCCGTCGACAGGCAGTCGCCGCTCTCCGTGGCGACCCAGCCGTCCGGGCATGCCGGACCGCAGCCGAGGTTCAGAGCCAGCAGGCCCGTTGCCATCGCCAGAAGCACCATCCAGAGGTCTCTCACTGTCTTTCCTCCTGTCACAGCGAATTCCGTTCCCCGAGCGATGCACAACAATAGCACCGTTTCGGGCTCCTAGCCCGGGCTCCTGCCACACCCTGCTAACGACGCGACCCCTTCCGGCCTGCTAGGATCGCTCCGCCATGACCGACGAACCCCAGGCCAGCCAATTCATCGCCCGGCGCGCGCTGGTGGTCTCCGGCGTGAAGCAGGGGATCCATCGACGACCCGGCACCCTCATCATCACGCGGCATCGCCTCGCGTTCTTGCCCGCCACGGACGGGGACGACGAGGTCCTGCAGGCGCTGCTGGACTGCGATCAGGAGAGCTCCGCCGAGGCCGAGCTGACGGCCATCCTGTCCGCCGCCCGGAGCCGCCAATGGGGGGTGCTGCTGGACCGGGATCACCCGGAGCTGACCGCACCGGACGCGGACGGCAGGCTGCATCTGTTGCCCCTGGGCCAGGAGGACGACCTGCTGGTGCCCTACGCCGAAGCGCCCCTGGTGGCGACGGTGCTGGGCCCGGATCACCAGTCGATGGCCGGGGTACCCCGTCACCCCAACAGGGCCGCGCCCGTCACCCCAGTGGATGGCCCGGCCGGCTGGATCGGCCCCGTCACCGCGGTCACGTCCACCGCCTTGAGCCTGCTGGCCGTGCCGTTGCTTGCCGGTTTCGCCGTCGCCATCGCGGAGAGCGGGGATGAGGATGTAGCGACGGTGATCTTCTTGATGGGCTCGGCCATCTTGGCCCTGAGCCACCTGGGCACCATCGGCGCGGCGGCCTTAGGCTTCCAGCGGGGCGAGAGGACGCGCATGTGGGGCCTGGCCACCCTGCCGTTCGCCCTGCTGTCAATGCTGGTACTGCTGGTGGGTTGCGCTATCTCCCTCGAAAAGCTGTTCTGACCCAGCGCCCGGCGCGGCGCCCTGAAGCTGTCCCCAGTCCTCCGGCCCTAGCCTGCGCTCGCAGCGCTGGAGTGGATCGTCGGCCAGCTGGACCGATTTGGTGACCAGCAGCTCGCCGGTGAGCGGATCCCGCTTGCCCGGATAGAGCTCCAGCAGCGGCAGCAACACGAAACGGCGATGATGGATGCGGGGGTGGGGCAGGTCCAGATCGTTGCCGCACCGCCGGACATCGCCGTAGTACAGCAGGTCCAGGTCACAGGTGCGGTTGGCGGGGGTGCCCCCGTCCCGGCTGCGGCCCATCTCATCCTCGACCTCGTGCAGGGTCTCCAGCAGCGCTTCGGGCGATTTGCGGCAGTCCACCCGGACGACGGCGTTGTAGAAATCGTGTTCCGAGTCCATGCCCACCGGACGTGACTCGTAAATGGAGGAGCGGGCCAGGGGCGTGATCCCGCGCTGGTCCAGCAGGTGCAGCGCCCGATTCAGGTTGGCGAGACGGTCACCGAGATTGCTGCCAAGGGCCACGTAGATCGACATCGAGCAATCCCGACACAGCGGCCTGAATCCGCCGGTTTTGTACGTTTACCCCTCATCACCGGTGCCCTCACCGGCGCCATCATCCTGCCTGGCAGCGCGCTCTTCCTCCATGCGCCGGTAGATGGTCCGCGAGTGGATTCCCAGCAGGTTGGCGGCCAGTTTCTTGTCGCCGCCGGTCATGCGCAACGTCTCGAGGATCATCCGGCGCTCCACCTCACGCAGCGGTGTGCCGACGGCGAAGGATAGAACGTCCGATCGCTTCTCGCCATCCTGAAATGCAGCGGGCAAGGAATCGACACCGATACGGTCCGTTTGCGCCAGCACCACCGCCCGTTCCACGGTGTTTTGCAGCTCGCGGACGTTGCCGGGCCAGCGATACCCGTCCAGCAGGTCCATCGCCTCCTCGTCCACGCCGGCGATGGCCTTGTGGTGGCGGTCCGAGTACAGCCTCACGAAATGGTCCACCAGCAGCGGGACGTCCCCGGCCCGTTGACGCAAGGGCGGCAGGTCGATGCGGATGACGTTCAGCCGGTAGTACAG